>CAZFQW010000100.1:0-9069 GCA_964521225.1 uncultured Roseobacteraceae bacterium | reverse complement strand
ATATAGGTTCTCATACGGTAGTAGAGCTAATTAATAGAGGTTATGAGCCTGTTATTATCGACGATTTATCAAACTCAAGAACCGAGGTTTTAGAACGAATGGAAGAAATAACGAGTAAAAAGCCTGTATTTCACCAATTTAATCTTTGCGATGCAAAAGCATTACATCGGTTTTTTGAAACCGAAAACAACATTGAAGCGGTAATTCATTTTGCGGCGAGCAAAGCCGTGGGAGAATCGGTAACAAAACCATTACTGTATTACAAAAACAACTTGATTTCCCTTTTAAACCTGCTTGAGCTAATGCCACAGTTTGGGGTTCAGTCGTTTATTTTTTCCTCCTCTTGCACTATTTATGGGCAACCCGAGCAACTCCCTGTTACAGAGAATTCGGCCGTTCAGTTGGCAGAATCTCCTTATGGAAATACTAAGCAGATTTCAGAGGAAATTATTAGAGATGCTTGCCATGCCGATAGAAACCTCAATGCGGTAGCACTCCGATATTTTAACCCTGTGGGAGCGCACGAATCGGCTTTAATTGGCGAATGGCCACAAGGAGTTCCCAATAACTTAGTGCCTTTTATTACCCAAACAGCGGCAGGGCTTCGGGAAAAGCTTTTGGTTTTTGGGAACGACTACAATACACCCGATGGCTCATGTATCAGAGATTATATTCATGTGGTTGACTTGGCAAAAGCACATGTAGCGGCACTCAGCCGAAGTTTAAACCAAAAATTTCTGCAAAATTTTGAGTACTTCAACTTAGGTGCAGGAAAGGGCTATTCAGTTCTAGAAGTAATTGAAACTTTTGAAAAAGTAAACAACATAAAAATAAACTACGAAATAGTAGCTCGCCGGCCGGGCGATGTAGAACAAATTTGGGCGGATACCCAATTAGCCAATCAAACTTTACAATGGGAAGCCGAGAAAAGCCTAGACGAAATGATGAAATCGGCTTGGGAGTGGGAAAAACGTTTGAGAGATATTTGATTATCTGTTTTACCTCATCTAATGCTTCGAAAGCTCAACGAATTAGTTAATACTTTGCATTATAGTAAGATGCTAATACTCAACGGCAGCAACCGATATTGTTCGTTGCACCTTTTATTACCAATGCCCTCTAATTGATAGGTACTACCCTTAACAAAGGGTTTCCCTAAACCACTGATGTTTTAACTTTAGATTCTTAACAGATAGCGTCCCTATGTTTTTTATTTCTAGCTGATGTTTGTAGAATCTCAACCCAAAACTTTCGCTGCCATAGTCAACAAAGCGCTCCCGAATTTCAAGTGCAATATTATTAGGTTGCGGTATCTCCCAAGAAAAGTTGACCTTAGGCGAAGCATCGTAATCACCTTGAAACCCCTCTTGTTTTACAGACTCTACAGAGCTTTGCAGTTCAGGCAAATCAATTCCATTTTCATCAGTTTATTAAGTTCTAATCTTCATCAAAATCATATTCCTTGTCGAGCCAGTTCATCAGATAAGCGTAGATAAAAATGATGATGACAAAAATGTAAATAGAACCCTGTTGGGCAAACCAAAAACCTAGTTTAAAGCCACCTAACCGTATCTGATTTAAGCTATCGGCAAAAACGATTGACAAACCATAAGAAGTTATCAGCCAGATACCAAGTAAAATAGCTAGGTAGGGTAAGTTTTTTTTCAGCAGCTTTTGAGGGCTTTCTTTTTATTCATGAGTAGCAATCTTTAAAAAATTGAATCCTTCTTAAAATTAGGAAACTAAAAGCATTGCACAAGTTGATAAAGGAAAGTGTAAGGGAAAACAGTTGATATGTTGTGCATACTACCAGGTATTTCGGTTTGTGAAGATGGTAAAGCAATACATTAAGTGTAATAGTACAAGAAATCAGCCGATTTTTATAAAGTGAACATAACCAATTCTGACCGTAAAGATAAGCTGTTATGGTTCTTTGAGTTGTGCTATTGTACCTTTAACTCACCGCCAACCGCATTTCATACTGACTCAAAAAATGCTGAAATCCTAACGCCTTAAAAAAAGCAATAATAGGCTCAGCAGTTTTATCAATATTGAGCACGATGATTTTTTTTGAAGTGGATAATGCTTGCGCCGCCCTTACTAACTGCTTGCCTACATTTCTACCTCTAAATTTTTCTGCCACCCCTGTCTGAGAAATTTTGCCTGAATAGGGGACAAAACTAATATACCCTGCAAGTTCCATCTGTGAAGTAGCTTCAAGTACTACCTCATTGCTGAGCGCCCTGCTGATAGATTGCTTAGAAAACTGCCACGAAGGAACGTAAGAAAGCATGGCAGCATATAACTGCCAGTCGGGCACCGTTACTTTAGAAATTTTCAAAGGGATTTCGGCTTTAGATTCCGCCAAGAGGCGGCCGAGCTGAAGGCACTCAAACTCTCTTACGATGTTAAAACCAACTTTTTGATAGGCATTAATAGCAGAGGTGTTAGTAGTGATGACCTCTAAAATGCTTGCTTCAATTTTATGCTCTATAAATAAAGGGAGTAAATGATTGTACATTTTAAGGGTAAGTCCTTGTCTCCTAAAGCTTGGGATAATGCCTGTTCCTGCATTATAAGCAACTTTTTCTTGTTGAAATTCACCAATACCAGACAGGATGAATCCTACTAAATTGCTTTTTCGGAAAATACCTGCTGAAAGATGAGCAGCAAAAGCATTGCGTTCCATTCTACTTCGGAAGTCATTTAAATTAGGGTTCATAGGAACTGAATATTCAGAAAAGGCGGCAATTAATGTTTGCCTAATGTCTTCTAGTTTTATTCCGCTCAGCGATTGAATCGTGATAGCTTGCTTCATACGGGTCTTCTTTATTTCACGATTTGGTAAAAATTGCATAATTTCAACATAACTTAATTAATAAGTTAAAGTTGCAAAGTGAAGTTCGCACACAAATTAAATCCCATTCTAAAATTCATGGTATTTAATTCAAGTCCATTCGCAAAGCCTAGCACAAATCGTTTAAAACTCAACACTTACTAAACCACCCTATGACCAAACAATTACGGAAACCCTCATTATTTGAGTCGTTCGTACCCATTTTATTTTTAATTGTAGCCCTTAGTATTAATGTTACCGTTTTTGGCGATGCTGGGCTTGAGGGCTCCAATCAAATCATTTTAGTGCTTGCCACGGCTATTGCCACCTTAGTAGCTCTCCGTTTGGGGATGCACTGGAAGACTGTCCTCAGCGGAATGGTAGACAGCGTAGGAACCGCCATGTCGTCTATTATGATTTTATTGATGATCGGCGCACTATCGGGCACATGGCTCTTAAGTGGTATTGTGCCCGCCATGATTTACTACGGCCTCCAAATTCTGAATCCTACCATTTTTCTGTTTGCGGCTTGTATAGTTTGCGCAGTGGTTTCTATTGCTACGGGGAGTTCATGGTCTACAATTGCCACCATTGGAATTGCGCTACTAGGAATTGGCCAGGCATTGGGGCTTTCGCAAGGAGTAATTGCAGGGGCAATTATTTCAGGTGCCTACTTTGGCGATAAAATGTCTCCTCTTTCAGATACCACCAACCTAGCCCCTGCCGTAGCAGGAACCGATTTGTTTACACATATTCGCTATATGGCATATACGACGGTGCCTTCCATTGTAATTGCACTCATTTTATTTTTAATCTTAGGCTTTACAGGAGAAGGGTCTTCTGATCCACAAGACGTTCAAGCTGTGTTAACCGCTATTGAGTCAAGTTTTAACCTCAACCCAATTTTATTTTTAGTGCCTGTAATCGTTATTGTGATGATTGTGCGTAAAATCCCAGCCTTGCCTGCTTTATTAGTTGGGGCGTTACTCGGAGGGATTTTCGCAATTATTTTCCAGCCACAGGCAATAGAACAAATTTCGGGGGTAAGCGATAATTATCTATTAGCCTCCTACAAAGCAATGATGCAGGCAATGTATGGCGACATTGCCATTGTTACAGAAAACAGCATGGTGAACGACTTACTATCTTCGGGTGGTATGGCAGGGATGCTCAATACCATTTGGTTAATTTTAGTCGCCATGATGTTCGGCGGGGTAATGGAAGCAAGTGGAATGTTGAGTACAATCACTAAGGTAATTATTGCTTCCTTCGCCAAGTCAGACGGTTCTTTGATTGCTTCTACGGCAGTAACCTGTGGTTTCTTTAACGTAACTGCATCGGATCAATACTTGGCTATTGTAATTCCTGGTAAAATGTACGCCGAAACATTTAAGGACAGAAATTTAGCACCTGAAAACCTTAGTAGAACACTGGAAGATTCTGCTACGGTAACTTCGGTGCTTGTGCCTTGGAACACCTGCGGTGCAACGCAAGCAAGTGTATTAGGAGTGGCAACAGGTACTTATTTACCTTATTGCTTCTTTAATATTATCAGCCCGTTTATGACCATGCTATTCGGCTTTTTAAGTATTAAAATCAGAAAAATAAAAGAAAATAAAAACGATTCGGAGTAGAAAAAGCTGAACGATAAGGTTTTAGCACCTAATAAAGTTGTGCTAAACAATAAATTATTTTACTTTTGCAGCTTTAATTTCGAATCTTCATTCAAAAATTCTATAAAATGAAAGCAGATATTCACCCAGATTACAGAGAAGTGGTTTTCCAAGATCTTTCTAGTGAGCTTAAATTTATTACTCGTTCTACTGTACAAACAAAAGAAACCATCGAGTGGGAAGATGGAACTACCTATCCGTTAGTAAAAGTTGAGATTAGCTCAGAGTCTCACCCCTTCTATACTGGTAAAAATACATTTGTATCTCGTGCGGGTCGTGTGGAACGATTCAACAAAAAATACAAAAGAGATAAATAGTACTGTATTTTTCACAAAAGATATTAGCCACTTTCTTTTCTTAGGGAAGTGGTTTTTTATTTGCTTTAATTTTAGCGCACTATTTAGTTTACTAGCATGAAGATTCTTTTCATAACCCCTTACCCAAAGTCTATTGCCCCTTCGCAGCGGTTCCGGTTCGAGCAATATTTAGAAGCAATTGAAAAAAAAGGTTGGGCGTATGATTATGCATCTTTTATAGATTTGCCCACTTGGCAGATTTTACATAAACCACAGCGGTTTGTACAAAAAGCAGGGGGAATGCTCAGGGCTTTCCATCGGAGATTGCTTCTTATGTTTAGGCTTCGGCAATACGATTATGTATTTATACACCGAGAGGCAAGCCATATAGGGCCTCCTATTTTTGAATGGATGATTTCAAAAGTGCTTCATAAGAAAATTATCTACGATTTCGACGATGCCATTTGGTTGCCTAATTACTCCTCGCACAATAAACTTTTTCATCGGTTAAAGTACTACCGTAAAGTGCATTCTATTTTTAAGATGAGCCATAAAATAAGCGCAGGAAATCGTTATTTAGCAAGTTTTGCGGCAAAGGCAAACAAGCAAGTAATTGTTAATCCTACTACGATTGATACCGAAAATTACCATAACTGCATTAAAAATCAATCAACACAAAAAATAATCATCGGCTGGACTGGCACACTCACTACTATAAGATATTTATACCCTTTGCTTCCCATCATTCAAAAATTAGAGCATAAATACGATTTTGAGTTTCATGTAATTGCCAATGAAAACCCGCTATTCGATTTGAAATCGTTTAGGTTCATCCCTTGGAAAAAGGAAACGGAAATTGACGATTTGCTCCAGTTTAATATAGGACTCATGCCTTTAGAGGACGATAAATGGGCGAAGGGAAAATGTGGTTTTAAAGCATTGCAGTACATGTCGTTAGGAATCCCCGCGATTGTTTCGCCTGTGGGGGTAAATACCGAAATTATAGACGAGGGAATCAATGGGTTTATCTGCAATTCAGAAGCCGCTTGGCTCAGTGCGCTAGAGATGCTATTAGAATCGCCCGAAAAACGTTGGGAAATGGGCAAAGCAGCACGAGAAAAAATAGTGAACCACTACTCGGTACAATCGAATACCAATAATTTTTTAGGCTTGTTTGAAAATTAGAAGTTCAAAACTCCCTCCTTTATTTCTTATAATAACTCTTGATACTCCTCGTCAGGAACTGATAGACTTGGTGAATACCTGGGTGATGACGGAGCGATTGCTCGTGAGCGTTTAGGGTGCTTTCGTCGTTGCGTTGGGCAGGGCCGGTTTGTACTTCTGCGGGCTTATGGCTAAGCGCTTTTTCCACCGTTTCTATAATCAGCGGACGGAGGAATGCGAAATCTAATTCAGTGTCTTTTAAAAAATCGTCGGCTAGGGCAAATAAGTGGTTGGTGAAATTACAGCTAATTACCGCCGCTACATGTAGTTTCAATCGTTCTTCTGAGCTCAGGTGATATACCTGCCTGCTCACCGTCCACGCTAAGTCGGCGAGGGTATCTAGTGTTTCTTGCTTAGCGCCTTCAATACAAATAGGGATGTCAGAAAATTTGAGTTTCTTCTTCGATTTACTAAAAGTCTGTAACGGATAAAACACGCCGACAGGGTTCGTTACTTTTTCTTGTAAAACGCTCATAGGCTTTGCCCCCGAAACATGTACCAACGCACAGTTTTTAGGCAGGGAAAGTTGAGCGGCAACAGGGCCAATTGCCTCGTCGGGAACGCATAAAAAAACAATATCGATTTCTAAGCTACTAAAGTCTGGAGAAGTAAAAACCTTGGTATCGTATAGCCTCTGGGCAAGTAGTTGGGCAGAAGCGGCTGTTCTGCTATAAACACCTTTCACCAAAGCACCACCCGACTCTAGTGCGGGCGCTAAATGCCAGGCAACATTACCCGCACCTACAAAAGCTAATTTCAACATATTTTTTCAGGGGGTTTGAATACTTATCAGCAATAGGTTCTTCTCCAAAAAGGGAAGCCATAAAATTAGATACTCGAAACTAACAATTCAAAACGCAATTTATAATTCAAAGGATTCGCCTTTGGCGGGGGTTTCTACCTCATAGCCTTCTTCGCTTACGATTGCCTTAAAATCGTCCATTGAAGAGGCTTCGCCATGTACAAGGAATAATTTTTTAAGCTTATTGGGCTTTTGAGAATGCACAAATTTTAAAATATCATTTTGGTCGCCATGCCCACTAAAAGCATCGGTAGAGGCAATTCGTGCCGAAACGTTGACTTCTCTTTTACCAATTTTCACGGTTTTCATCCCTGTTAGCAGTTTGTTCCCTAGCGTTCCTTCGGCACTATAGCCTACCATCATAACGGTGCAGTAAGGGTTTTCTAGGTTTTGCGCAATATGGTGCTGGATCCGCCCTCCTTCCATCATCCCAGAAGAAGAAATAATGATACAAGGCTCTGCATAGTTAGAAATCTGTCGGCTTTGTCGGGAGTTTTCCACATAGTGTAGCGTGTCGAAATCGAACAAGCTGTCGTACTCTTCTCTGAACTCTTTCGCCTCTTCGTTTAAGAAATTGTAGTATTTTTCGTAAACCTTATTACTTCTGAACGCTAAAGGACTATCTGCAAATATTTTTACAGGAGGCAACTTGCCATCGGCACAAAGGCGATTGAGTACATATAAAAGTGCTTGGGTTCTACCAATAGAAAAAGCAGGGATAATTAAGCGACCGGGAATATCTACACAGGTTTCCTGAATCACTTTTTGTAGCTTATCGGAAGTGTCGGCGGTTGAAGTATGCACACGGTTTCCGTAAGTAGTTTCACAAACTAGGTAATCGACCTCTGGCGGTTGAACGGGGTCGGGTAAAAGGGGGTAATTCAATCTTCCTAAATCGCCAGAAAACAAGATTTTTTTGGACTCACCATTTTCCTTGATTTCGAGCAATACATTGGCAGCACCTAATAAATGCCCTGTTGGGACTAGGGTAACTCCTACTTCTTTATTCACTGTAAATTTTCGATTGAAGGCAATGGGCACAAACTGGTCGATTGTTTTTTCTACATCTCGCTCTAAATACAAGTTCTGAATAGACTTTTCTTTTTGAATACCGACAGGTGCTTTTTTTCTTCTTTTATGATATGCTTGGAGCCTTTTTCTGTTGAGGCCGGCGGCATCCATGAGTAATAACTCTGCTAAATCGAGTGTGGGAGAGCTACACAAGATTTGACCTTCAAAGCCTTCTTGTAATAAGCTAGGGATTCTGCCGGAGTGGTCTAGGTGGGCATGGGTAAGAATTACCAAATTAATTGTGCTGGCTTCAAAAGGGAACGAAGACCCTTCATAAACAGGCTTTTCTTCTTTTTTGGCTTCCATGTCCATACCACAGTCAACCAAAATGTGGTAGTTGTTTTCGAGTTCCAAAAGAAACATACTACCCGTAACCTGCCTTGCAGCTCCCCAAAATGTTAGTTTCATGCTCTCAACCGTTTTCTACTAAATTAGAATCAAACTGCAAAAATGCAAGGAAGTTCGTTCAAAAAGAAGCAAAGTATTAAGAAAGAACGCTAATCTAGTATAAACTACTTATAAGTATAACCAATACTCTATTTACATGGTTAATCTTTCAAGCAGATTAAAACTTTAAAAATGCCAATGGAACAAACACCAAAATGGATGAGGGATACCCTAAAGGTAGCGGCAATGTATAATATATTGTGGGGTGCTTGGGTAGTGTTATTACCACAACAGTTTTTTAGCCTTACAGGCATGGAGCCTTTGAACCACCCGATGATTTGGCAGGGAATGGGGATGGTAATAGGGGTGTATGGCTTAGGATATTGGTGGGCTAGTTTCGACCCGATTCGCCATTGGCCTATTGTGGCGGTAGGGTTTTTAGGGAAGATTTTTGGCCCTTTAGGCTACGTATTTAACTACCTTACCGAAGCCGTACCCGGTGCGTTCGGTTATACACTTATTACCAACGATCTAATTTGGTGGATTCCCTTTTTTCTCATTTTAAAGAAAGTACATGTTACTACTCGCTGGAAACTACAGGCTTAAAAAGGCACTCAGAGTGCTTTTAGTTGTTTTTTACATTTTTGCAGGGATAAACCACTTCGTTAACCCCTCTTTTTATTTGCCGTTAATTCCTACTTACATTCCGTATCCCGAAACTATTAATTGGGTAAGTGGGGTGATAGAAATAGCCTTGGGAATAGGGGTAGCATTTCCTAA
>CAZFQW010000099.1:0-9091 GCA_964521225.1 uncultured Roseobacteraceae bacterium | reverse complement strand
CCCAAATATTCCATTTTCTTTTTATTGGTTTCCGATTTAATAATATAAAGCCCTCTCAATCGCTTTCCTTTTTGGTTGGTATATCGCACAAAAATTCTGTACCCAATTAAAAAGAAATCATTCCCCATAAATTGAGGAAATCCTTTGGGTCGTAAATTCTTAGTGTTTACCATCGCAATGGCTATAAATGCCCATTTATCGTCGTAAGTATCAAGGGTTAAACACAGGGGGATTTTATTTGCCAATTGCTCTTTAGGAACTGCAAATGTGAGTACTATGGAGCTATTAAAATAGGCTTCAACGGCAAATGGATGGTTTTTGAGGAAGGAAAGCATCGTAGGGTAATTTATTTTTCAAGTACTATTATCTTTCATTTTCTTCTACTTTCATTTTTTCTTTAAAAGCTTTTGCAAGCTCAGAAGTTATAACTGGGATACCTCTATTTTTGCAAGTAATTTCTGCTATTTCTTGTATTTGTAAAATCTGTGGTTCGCCAAGGAAAAAAAGTTCTATTTTTTCGGTTTTACCATTCTTCAATTTAAATTTTATTCCTTTAAACTGAATTTCTATATTTTCAATACTTTTAAAGTGGATTGTTTTGGGTTTTGAGAAGCCCAAAAGCCTAGCAAATTTTAATAATTCTACCTTTACTCCTGTTTCAAAATGATATTGAATAAATTCTTGATTCACACAAAAAAAACATACTTCTGGCAATTGTAATTTACCGTATTTTTCAATTAAATAGAGGATTCCCCCAAGTACCATAGAGGCAAATACGATATAATCGTCGATACCAAGCATATCAGTAAAATAGCCTAAAACAAGGTAAAAAACATCGAAAACAGTAATAATTTTGAGCCATTTACTGCTAGAAAATTTATTAGCTTGCGAAGGAGTTCTTTTCTTTTTTTTCTTAATAAAAAAGAATTCTGGCTTAATTAAAGCATTTTTAAGTTGTTCTTTCGGAGGAAGTAATAAATAAAATTCTTCATTGGGCACTAAATTTTTATTTTCCATTTTAAAGGTCTATTAAATAGAAATAACTAACCACACAAAATAAACTTGTATTTAATATGAGGTAACTATCTGGAAGTGAGGTGCTTTTCTCTAAAGAAATTAGGGCAAGCCCTTAACGAATACGAATCGGTAGTTAAAACTTCTGTTTTTGAATCTAAATAACCAATTCCTATTCCCGAGAGTTACGCTGGACTTTTATAAGCGAATTTCACAAACTCTTCTAAGCTTATATGTTGGAGTGTTTTTTCGTGTGAAGCTTCGGGAATAATTTGGGGTGCTACGCCTGCATCGTAGGCATGTTTCCACCTGGAAACACATAAACACCATTTGTCTCCTGCTTTTAATCCGGGGAAACCCCACTCGGGGCGGGGCGTGATTAAGTCGTTGCCTTGCGCCCTAGAATATTCCAAAAACTCTTGGGTCATAATGGCGCAAACGGTATGTGTACCAGCATCTGTGGGTCCTGTATTGCAGCAGCCATTGCGGTAGAAACCTGTCATTGGTTGAGTGCTACAAGCAATGAGTGCTTCGCCAAATACGTTTTTCGATTGTTCTTTCATGATTAATGAGTAAATGATTGAGTGAATGAATGGTTTGATGATTAGAAGCATTAGTTCTGCTAAATAACATCGTAATTTTCGTTTTAAATTTAAGGCATAACCGAATCATTATTTTGCAATTAAAATTTGTGTTATGAATTTAAAATAAAAATCTTTTTGATTATCCGCGCTTTAAGTTCTTTTTGTATTTATCCATTTTCCTATGCTTGGTGGGTTATAATTTTCCATTTTTTCTAAAAGGCCTTCTACATTTTCGTCTATTAATAACATTTTTCTGTTCATCGGCTTTAAAAACCCTTCGGAAACCATGTGATTTATTTGGTGAATTAATGAGTTATAAAAACCTCCTGCATTTAAAATACCGATAGGATTATTGTGTAAACCTAACTGCCCCCAAGTAAGTACTTCAAAAAACTCTTCCATGGTACCAAAGCCTCCCGGTAGGGTGATGATTCCATCGGAAAGTTCATGCATTTTGAGTTTCCTTTCGTGCATAGTCTCCACCAAAATCATTTCGGTAACTCCTTTGTGTTCTATTTCCTTAGTTTTCAAAAAATGAGGGAGCACTCCAATTACCTTCCCTCCTGCGGTTAGTGCGCCGTTGGCTACTGCACCCATTACACCAATTTGTGCTCCTCCGTACACTAAATCGATGTTTTTTTGGGCAAGTTTTTCCCCTAAGCTAAAGGCGATGTCAGTGTATATACGCATATTTCCGGAACTTGAGCCACAGAATACTACAATACTTTTCATGTTTCTATTAGTGTTTGGCAAATTATCGATTACTTCAATTTTCTAATCTCTAAAATTAAGAAGGCATTGCAAACAAAAATTAGGTATTACTAGGCTTTTTTTAGGGAATTAGCAGTGGAAAAATCAGCCAGGTTGTACCGCCAATACAGAATACACATTTTTTTTAAACCTATTTTGATATCTTCATTAAAATACGTTTTCTGGTAAAATTTAAATATTCTCAAATTATCCTATAATTGCCGTTTCAAGCCGTTGTTGTACCCTCCATTTTTTACCTTTTCTTTAACAGGCGAACTTAAACTTTTAGCAAGGTTAATGAGTTCACTTAGCAGTTTAAGTTATTGTTGAATCCAATAAATAAATTGTGAAAAAATATATTTCTGTTGCAATTGCCGCATTTGTTTTAATCGGAGGTTATTTTGCCTCAAACGCATTTATTAACGCTAAAAACGATAAACCAAAGGTTAAGGCTAAGGAGAGACCTGCTACAACTGTTATTGTACAAAAGGTAAGCAATACTACTATCCCAATAATAGTAAGGGCCAGCGGAAGCTTAATGGCAAAGCGAAGAATTGAGGTGTTTAGCGAAGTTCAAGGCGTATTTTACAAGACCTCAAAAGAGTTTAAGCCAGGAATACGTTACCAAAAAGGGGAAGTTTTATTACAAATGGATGCTACCGAGCAATATGCCAATTTACAAGCGCAAAAAAGCACCTTGTATAATCAGGTTACGCTAATGCTTCCCGATCTAAAGATTGATTATGCAGATGCCTACCCAAAATGGCAAAAGTATGTTGATGATTTCGATGTAGAAAAGCCGGTGGCTAATCTACCAAAGCCCTTATCTACCAAAGAAAAAATATTTATTTCTAGTAAAAATGTATACACTACTTTTTTCAATATCAAATCACTAGAAATCCGACAATCAAAATATACCATTACAGCCCCTTTTAATGGGGTTTTAACCGAAGCATTGGTAACACCCGGCACGCTAGTGCGCCCTGGCCAACGTTTAGGCGAGTTTATTTCTAACGATGTATACGAAATGGAAGTGGCAATTAGTGTTTCTATGATGGATTTTATGAAGGTAGGCGAAACAGTAGAGGTAAAAGGATTAGGCGATACTCCAAAAACTTGGAAAGGAAAAGTGATAAGAATTAACGGAAAAGTAGATAGGGCTTCTCAAACAATGAAAATTTACTTAGAACTAAGCGGTAAATACCTAGAAGAGGGTATGTACTTAGAAGCTATAATCAATGCTAGAGAAGAAGAAAATGCTTTTGCAATTGATCGAAAGCAGTTGCAAGATGGTAATAAAGTTTTTGTTGTAAGAGATGGTAAACTTAAAATGGTTGAGGTTACACCTGTGTATTTCGATACTGAAGGCGTAGTGATAAAAGGTTTAGAAAATGGCGAGAAATTACTAGCCAAATCGGTACCGGGTGCTTACGAAGGAATGGACGTATATCCGATTACCGAATAAAATACCTGAAAATTCAATATTACTGATTCGATGAGAAAAGTTATAGAATATTTTATTAAGTACCCTGTTGCGGTAAATGTAATAGTAATCGCATTTGCCATTTTCGGAATCTTAGGAGCGCTAAATATGCGCTCTTCGTTTTTCCCTTTGGTTGACTCCAAAATCATTACCATTAGCGTAGCGTACCCCGGGGCATCGCCTTTCGAAATGGAGCAAGGGGTTGTCTTAAAAATTGAAGACAACTTAAAGGGAATCGTAGGTATCGATCGATTTACCTCTACCTCTTCTGAAAACTCGGCAACTATCACCGTAGAGGTTTTAAAAGATTATGATATAGACGAGGTTTTTCCCAACGTTAAAAATGCAGTCGATAAAGTACCTTCGTTCCCAACAGGTATGGAGCCGCCCGTGGTGCAAAAAGTGGAAAATACGGATGAGGCAATTGCCCTTGTTTTGAGTGGAGAAAACGTATCGTTGAAAGCACTGAAAACCATTGCCAGAGATGTTGAAACCGATTTGCGCAACCTCGACGGAATTTCACAGATTGATGTGTCGGGTTTCCCCGAAGAAGAAATTGAAATTTCGGTTCAAGAAGATAAGTTAAGAGCGTATAACCTTACGTTTAGCCAAATTGCCAATGCCGTTGGGCGAACCAATATTTTAGTAACAGGAGGTTCGGTAAAAACTGCCGATGAAGAATACCTAATCCGAGCAAAAAACCGAGCCTATTACGCTAATGAAATTGATAGAATTGTAGTTTCTGCCGATGAGTTTGGGAACGAAGTATTCTTAAGAGATGTAGCCACAGTTTCCGATAAATGGTCTGAAAACCCCAATCGCTCTTTGTTTAATGGCAATACTTCGGTAAGTATCCGTGTAAATAGTACCAACAACGAAGACCTAGTAGGCGTTGCCAACAAAGTGCTGGTTTATGTAGATGAATTCAACGAAAAGAGTTCAACTGTACAACTAAATGTTACACGTAATAGAGCAGAAGTAATTACGCAAAGAACCAAATTACTCACAGAAAATGCCGTTATCGGGATTTTACTTGTACTCATCTTTCTATCGCTTTTCTTAAAGCCACGCCTAGCGCTTTGGGTAGCTTTTGGTTTACCCGTTGCCTTTTTAGGCATGTTTGTGTTTGCCAACTATTTCGATGTTACCATTAACGTGCTTTCCCTCTTCGGGATGATCATCGTAATCGGTATCTTAGTAGATGATGGAATTGTAATTGCCGAAAATATCTACCACCATTACGAGTTGGGCAAAAAACCAATTAGAGCTGCAATCGACGGAACTATGGAGGTAATCCCTCCTATTATATCGGCAATTCTGACTACAATAGTCGCTTTTTCGACCTTCTTCTTTTTAGATGGAAGAATTGGTAATTTCTTTAGTGAAGTCTCCACAGTAGTAATGCTCACACTCAGTATCTCACTGATGGAAGCCCTCATTATTTTACCTTCTCATTTAGCGCACTCAAGTGCATTAAGCCCAAAACAAAAAATATATGTGTTTAATAAGTGGGCAGATAAGTTTATGAATTGGATGAGGGATAACTTATACACCCCCGCACTTAAATACTTCCTTCAGAACAAAATATTAGGCTTTGCCATTCCTGTTGCCTTTTTATTAGCTACCGTCGGGGCAATTAGAGGAGGTACCATAGGGGTAACTTTCTTCCCCTCCATTGCCAGCGACCAAGTGAGCATTATCTTAAATATGCCACAAGGAACCAATGAAAGTATTACCGATTCAGTAGTTTCTATTATTGAAAGGGCAGCCTGGAGAGTGAACGACGAGTATACCAAAAAACAAGAAGGCAACTTACAAGTAATAGAAAGTATTATTAAACAAATTGGTCCCGGTACAGCTTCGGCTTCGTTAAGAGTAAACTTGTTACCGGGCGAAGCAAGAAATTTCCCTTCTTCTGAAATAGCAAATGCCATTGAAGAAGAAACAGGAGCTATTTACGGCACAGAACGCTTAGAATTTGGTTCGGGAGGTAATTTCGGAGGCAGACCTGTTTCAGTAGCACTTACAGGAGAGAATATTGACGAGTTAAAAGGTGCAAAAGCAGACTTAAAAGAAATTCTTAGAAACGACCCTAAGCTAATTAATGTAACCGATACCGATCCTCAAGGAATTAAAGAAATTAAAATCCAATTAAAGGAAAATGCCTACTTATTAGGGCTTAACCTCAACGAGGTAATGAGCCAAGTGCGGAGTGGGTTCTTCGGTAGCCAAGTGCAGCGTTTCCAACGTGGCCAAGACGAAATAAAAGTATGGGTTCGCTACCAACGCAATGAACGTTCTTCTATCACTAACTTAGATAAAATGCGCATTGTTACCCCTGCCGGAAATAGAGTGCCTTTTAGCGAAATAGCCACTTACCAAATTGAACGTGGAGAAGTTTCTATTAGCCACCTTGATGGCAGAAGAGAAATTAGGGTAGAAGCCGACCTTAAAAACCCGAAGGAAAGCGCCACCGATGTGCTTGCTGCTATTCGCACAGAGATTATGCCTAACCTAAAAGCGAAGTATCCAACTATTGTTGATCTTTACGAAGGGCAAAATCGACAAGCTTCAAAAGTAACAGACTCAGCAGGAAAGGTACTTCCTGTAATTATATTTTTAATTTATGCCATTATTGCCTTTACTTTCCGTTCTTACAGCCAACCGCTGTTACTCCTTTTAATGATTCCGTTCAGTTTAATTGGAATTGCCTGGGGGCATTACATACACGGTTTCCCTATTAACATTCTTTCTTTCTTAGGAATTATTGCCCTGATAGGAATTATCGTAAATGACGGCTTAGTACTGATAGGCAAGTTCAATTCTTTCTTACAAGAAGGTTATAATTTTGATGATGCATTAATTAAAGCAGGACAATCTCGCTTTAGAGCTATCTTCCTAACATCGCTTACTACAGTAGCCGGTTTAGCCCCGCTTATTTTCGAAACAAGTCGCCAAGCACAATTCTTAATTCCAATGGCAATTTCCATTTCTTACGGAATTACCATTGCTACCCTTCTCACCCTACTCATGTTGCCTTTAATGCTCTCGTTAGGGAACAGTTTTAAGGTAGTATCTAAATGGGTATTTACAGGTACAAAACCAGAAAAACACGAAGTAGAAAGAGCCGTAAAAGAAAAAAACACCGTAATAGAAATTTAGTAACGGTTGATATACAAAGCAGGCGGTACAAACCCTTAAAAAGATTTGTACCGCCTTTATTTCAAACCTGCCATATCTCCAATAAGCAGGTTTAGCACGAAACTGAACTGTGTTAAAACCACTTTATCATTTGATTTCACCCCCCCCCCTTCTAACCGCTAAACTAAATTGTCTGTCGCATCCGGCACCTATTCATTTTAACTCTCCTGCTGAAGAAAAGAAGTGGTATTACCATTTCGCTTTACGCTTGTAAACAGAGATAACAGCAATAGCACAACACTTTTCGCCCAAGAACACCAACCTTATGAGTATATTAATTCTTAATGTTTACATTAATGTGCACCGCAGTACCAATAATTTACGAACCTTAGTAGTGCAAGGTAATATTGGAAGTAACGCATCATAGATAGTTGAGTAAATATTCAATTTTAAATGACGAATTATATTACTGACTATGCGCTATTTAAATGAAAAACTCAAACAACCACTTAGAATAACTGGTTTAAACTATTACTTTAAGTAATAAAGTATTTTTGTTATCTTTCCAATCGGGTAGTAATCAAAAAACAAAATCAATCTTTGATATAAGCTGTTTTTTATCATCATTTAATATCATTTTCGTACCAAGACCATCTCAATTATTAAGGTTCAGTAGTCTTTAACAAAATCACCTTACGCATGGAAGAGAACCCACGTAGTTTTGAAGAATTTAAAAAAGCGACGAAGGAGAAACGCTTATCGGAACTGAAAGACCAAATGGATGGGTTGAGAGATGAGCTTAAAACCTTGAGAAACAGCGTTTTTGATAACGATGAAGCTTACAAAGACCTCACCAAAGACGATGAGTACGAAGTTTTACTTTCCGAAGGCGATTTCACCAAAAACGACTACGAGCTAAAAATTAATCGCCTATATCCTTCTTATCAAGATGTTGAAAAAATGCGACAGATTCGTCGCGAGCAAGAGGCAGAAGACAAAGATAACTTTAAAAAACACTACGCCAGCAGGGTTTACATTAAAGAGTTTCAGGTACGCCCCGAGGTGGTAAAAATGCAGATTGAATCGATGAAAAGCGGTGCGCCTCCTGCGCCGATACTCCCTAAAATCCCGACTGATTTACCCATTACCCGCCGCGATATAGAACGTTACATTGGCGAAAATTTAGTGAGTAAATTGGCTGCGCTTATTATTTTAATAACCTTAATTGTGGCATATCGCTATGCTATTGCTATGGGCTATATCCCTAAAGGTATTCGGATAGGCATTGGGGTACTTATAGGGATAGGCTTTGTAGGAACGGCGCACTACCTTTTACAGAAAAAAAACGTAATAAGCACCAGTTTAGTCTTGCTAGGAGCATCGGTGTTGTACTATACCACTTACCTCGCTTTTTCCGATTACGCATTTATCAACCAATCGCAAGCATTTATTGCCAACTTAGTAATTACCATTTTAATTACTACCGCAGCCTTACTCTACGACAGGATTCGCCTAGCGGTAATCTCTATTATTGGAGGCTACGCCACCCCTTTCGTGGTAAGCCAAGGCGATAGCAATTATATTTTCTTTTTCAGCTATGTGTTCTTGGTGAACTTGGCGATGGTAATTATTGCTTACAAAAAAGATTGGAGAGAAATAAACCTATTTTCTTATGTAGCTACTCTTGCTTTTTTGTTCGGTTGGTCGATTATGATTAGAGGAGAAGCCGGCCCAGCAGAGTACATGTGGCTCATGATTTTCAGCACAATGTTTTACTTCGTTTACTTTGTGAACGACATCGTGTATAACATTAAGCCCCATATTACCTTTATTACCATCGATGCCTACATCATGATGAGCTATACACTCTTCTATGTAGTAGGCATGTATTTTATTGCCGACGGGCTGAATCTGTTATCGGATTATAAATACTTTTTAGCAGCCCTAGGAGCATTTAATTTGTTCTACACATTCATGATTTACCGCCGCGATAATGTAGACGACGAACTAGAGGAAATTGTGTTGGGCAAAGCTGTAGTTTTTGTTACCCTTGGCGGTTGGTTAATTTTTAAAGACAATTTTATTAACACCTTTTGGGCGGTTGAGTCAATCACGTTCT
>CAZFQW010000098.1:0-9098 GCA_964521225.1 uncultured Roseobacteraceae bacterium | reverse complement strand
GAATTCTGATTTCTGCCATTACGCTAGATCAAAACCAAAATATCTGGTTTTTTCAGAAAGAAAAAGGCTTAGGGAAAATGAATGCAGAAGGAGATATTGAATACATTTATTACCCTTCTTTAAATACCAGAATTGCCAACTCACTGTATACCGATAGCCAAAATAGAATTTGGATTGCAACAAATGATGCCGGGGTATTTCTGTACGATGGCGAGTGGCAACAATTCGATACGGAACAAGGACTTAATACTTCAAAAACGTTTAGCTTTTTAGAAACCACTGAAGGCGATGTTTTGGTGGGAACTGCTTTAGGAGTAAACATTTTTAAGGGCGATACTTTCGACCCGTTGGAAGACTTTGCCTTTCTTAATCCGCTTTCGGTAACCAATATCACTGAGGATAATAGAGGACGCTTTTGGTTTGCTACTTCACAAGGAGCATGGGTTTACAATCATTCTAATATAAAACAAGTAAGCGAGGCTAACGGACTTACCACGCAGGTTTTTGATGTGCAGACCGATAATGAAAATGGAATTTTCTTTGCTTCTTCCGAAGGCCTGTACCGATGGAACAACGAGCTTTTTTCGATTTATAATACTAGCCACGGACTTATTGGAGACAGAGTTTTTAGTTGTGCTGCCACTGCCGATAGTACCATATGGATTAGCACCGAAGAAGGAATTAGTTTTATCAAAAACGGAATTGCTTCTTTACCCGAAGATATTCCCTACGCGCTGATAGACCAAAAAGTGCCTATTGTAACAGATACCGCCAACAACTTATACTTTGGTGCGGCTGCCAGTGTGTATGTTTACGATGGCAAATCTTTTGAACCTGCTTTTAGAGAAGATGAAATTAGCGAAAACGAGCTGTTTACCTGTGGTTTAGTAACCCGCAATCAAGAGATATTTTTTGGTGGAAATAATGGAATTTGCCAGTACAAAGAGGGCAAATTAACTACCTATCTGCCCCAAAGATTATTGAAGGGGTTCCAAGTGAGCACCTTGCTAGAAGACCCTAGTGGCAATTTGCTAGTGGGTACTAATGGAGGGGGCGTTTTCCGCTATCGCAGAGGGAAGTTAGAACAGTTTCCTAAAAGAAAAGGCTTCCCCAATGGGGTAATTAACGCCATGCTTTACGATAACCGAGGAAACCTATGGTTGGGCACTACGGGCAATGGAATTATGAAAGTCTCCGAAGGAGATTTGAGCAGAGACGTAGTTACCTTCGACGACCTCGAACTAGCCTCTAGCAATGTGTATTCTTTGCTTTCCGATAATGAAGGCAACTTATGGGCAGGCACCGACAGAGGACTTAGCCGCATAAGAGTACTGCAAAACGATTATGTAAAAGTGATTAATTACTTTGAAGAAGAAGGATTTATCCCTTTAGAAGTTTACCCCAACGCAGCCTGTATAAACAAAGATGGAAAGTTATGGATTGGAACGGTAGAGGGCGTGGTAGAAGTAAGCCCCCAAGAAGAAGCATACACGCTCAAAGCACCCAATCTTTATTTTGAAGGACTTAATTTGTTCTTTGAAACAGTCGCATGGAACGATTACACCGACAGCATAGACCATTGGTCGGGAATGCCCCAAAACCTAGTACTTCCTAATGATAAAAACCACCTTCAGTTTAGCTTTGTGGGAGTGAACATGAACCTCCCTTCTGAAACCACTTACCAATGGCAATTAGAAGGGCTTGATGCCTCTTGGAATCCGCCAAGCACTCGCTCCGAAGCCATTTATACTAATTTACCTCCGGGTAGTTACACGCTTAAAGTAAAAGCTTGTAACTCTGGGGGGATTTGTAACGATGTTCCCGCCACCTTTCAGTTTGAAATCAACAAGCCTTTTTACCAAACAAGGGCGTTTTTTGTGATTGCGTTTTTATTGCTAGGGGGCATATTATATTATGTATTTAAAGCGCGATTAAAACAACTTGAAAAATCGCAGCATATACTACAGCAAAAAGTACGTGAGCGAACGGTAGAAATTGAAACTCAAAAAGCAGAAATTGAAGCACAGAGCGATAAGTTAGAATTTGCCATTAGCGAAATTGAAGATAAAAACTCAGCCCTTAAAAAAGCAAGTGAAGACATGGTAAATAGCTTAACTTATGCGGGTAGAATCCAAAGTGCAATCTTGTCTTATCAAAAAGAATTTGAAGAAATTTTCCCCCAATCTTTCGTTTTTAATATCAACAGAAAAATTGTAACAGGCGATTTTATTTGGCTGAGGAAAAGAGGGAAATACCAGTATGTTGCCATGGTTGACTGTACGGGCAGTGGCGTTCCCGCCGCTTTTATGTCAATTATTGGGTATGATTTCTTAAACCAAGCAATGAATAACCCTACCGACGACGCCCCCTCTAGCATTTTAGAAGAAATCAATAAAAAAGTAATTGCCACACTGCATGTTGATGGTAACACCGATTTAAACGATGGAATGGACATCGCCATGTGTAGAATTGAGAAAGAAACAGGCGAAATGGTATTTGCCGGTGCACGCAGACCCATTATTTTGGTAAATGCGAACAACGAGTTAGAAACCATAAAAGGAGAGTTTTTTAGTGTCGGAATTAACTACAGCGGAATAGAAGCAAAATTTAAAGAACACACCATTCAGTTAGATAAAGGAACTACGGTCTATCTCTTTTCCGATGGATTTCATAACCAGTTTAGCCCTGAGGGTAAAAAATATAAAATGAGCAGCTTCAGAAAATTATTAAGTGAAGTGAGCCAATACGAAATGAATATGCAAATGAACTTATTAAAAGAAGAGTTTTATCGATGGAAAGGCGATGCAGAGCAATTAGACGATGTTTTTGTAGCAGGATTTAAACTTCATTGATAATGATTCTATCTGCAAAAAAAATATATAAAAACTACGGAGAGCTAGAGGTATTAAAAGGAATTGACCTAGAGGTGAAAAAAGGTGAACTACTCTCTATTGTAGGTGCCTCCGGCTCGGGGAAAAGCACTTTGCTACAAATTTTAGGAACGCTCGATCAACCCAAAGAAGGCGAAGTCATCTTGAACAACACGCTCATTAATAAATTGAATCAGAATAAACTGGCACAATTCCGGAACAAGCACATCGGTTTTGTATTTCAGTTTCACAATTTGCTACCCGAATTTACAGCCATTGAAAACGCTTCCCTACCTGCCATGTTAGGGGGAGTTTCTTTAAAAGAAGCACAAAAAAAAGCGGCTGAACTACTAGATTTGCTCGGGTTAAGCAAAAGATACAATCATAAACCCTCGGAACTATCGGGGGGAGAACAACAAAGAGTCGCCGTTGCCAGGGCACTTGTAAACCAGCCCTCTATCGTTTTTGCCGATGAGCCTAGTGGTAATTTAGACTCCGCCAACGCAGAAGAACTACACCAGCTTTTTTTTAAACTCAGAAAAGAAATGGGGCAAACTTTTATAGTAGTTACCCATAATAGAGACCTCGCAAAAACTGCCGACCGCACTTTGGAAATCCAAGATGGTAAAATCCTTGGTAGCCTTTAATGCTATCGAAGCAGCCACCGTAGAGGGGTAAGGGCAACTATTTGAAAATCAGCATATAACTCTTAGTTTAAAATAGCAATGGTACTAAAAATCTCACAATCAAATCAATTGATATGGTGCAATCTTACAAACAGAAATATAAAGTTGCCGAGCATTACAATGCGGTTTTAATAGGCTCGGGTATGGGTTGTTTAGCGGCAGGGGCTTGCTTGGCAAAGGAAGGGAAGAAAGTATTGCTTCTTGAAAGACACTATACAGCAGGCGGATATACCCATGTGTTTAAACGCAGAGGGTACGAGTGGGATGTGGGCATACATTATATTGGTGAAGTGAATCGCGAGCAGGGTGTTTTAAGGAAAATGTTCGATTACGTTTCCGATAATAACCTGAAATGGGCGGATATGGGTGATGTTTACGACCGAATTGCCATTGGCGATAAAATCTATGATTTCCTCAAAGGAGTAAACAACTTCAAAGATAAAATGAAGGAGTACTTCCCCGAAGATGCCAAAGCAATTGATCAATACGTCGATTTGGTATTTGAGGTGTCGAAGGCGAGCAGAAAATACTATGCAGAAAAAGCAATCCCTTCTTATATGCAAACTCTTTTAGGGAAAAGTATGCGGAAAAACTACCTTAAATACGCTTCTCGCACTACCCTTTCGGTGCTGAGTGAACTAACGGATAACCAAGAATTAATTAAAGTACTTACGGGGCAATATGGCGATTATGGTCTACCCCCTTCCCAAAGTAGTTTTGCCATGCATATTTCCATTGCCAAGCACTATTTCCAAGGAGGGAGTTTCCCTATCGGAGGGGCTTCGCAAATTGTAGAAACCGTAGCACCTGTAATTGCAGCAAGTGGCGGAACGATTTTAACCAATGCCGAAGTGGCAGAAGTAGTGCTCGAAAACGGAAAGGCAACAGGGGTAAAAATGAAAGATGGGAAAGTCTTTTCAGGCGATTTGGTAATCAGTGGGGCGGGTATTGCAAACACTTATCAGAAATTTTTACCCAAAGAAGCGGTAAAAAAGTATCAGCTTAATGCGCAACTTCAAAAAGTGCAACCCTCCATTGGCCATGTATGCCTTTATATTGGTTTAAATGGATCACCAGAAGAGTTGCAACTTCCCAAAGCCAACTATTGGGTTTACCCCGACGATTTAGACCACGATGCCTGCGTAGCACGCTACGAAAAAGATATAGAGGCACCATTTCCGGTGGTTTATATTTCTTTCCCTGCGGCAAAAGACCCTACCTGGAACGAGCGATACCTCGGCAAAAGTACCATTGATATTATCACGGCGATGCCCTACGATTTATTCAAAGAATGGACGGGAACGCGCTGGAAAAAAAGAGGAGAAGAGTACGAAGCTTTTAAAGAAAAACTAGCGCAAAGACTGCTAGAAGAACTCTATAAAAAAGAGCCTCAAGTAAAGGGTAAAATAGACTATTATGAACTCTCGAGCCCAATTACTACGCAGCATTTCATGAATTACGATCAGGGCGAACTCTACGGAATAGACCATACACCCGAACGCTACAAGCAACGCTTTTTAAAACCCAAAACACCCATTAAAAATCTCTACCTTACTGGGCAAGATATTGTTACTTGTGGAGTTGCAGGGGCTCTTTTTGCCGGGTTTTTAACAGCTTCTGCCGTGCTAGGTAAAAATGTTTTGGCAAAGGTGATGAAAGAGGGTTAGAGAAGTAAATGTCAATCACAAGCCGTATGGAGAAACACCGTCATTTTATTATTCATAAACCATTAGGGTTCTTATTTCAGTTTGTGTATAACCAAAAAAGACGAAAAAATAGAAAGCTTTTAGGCGAACTTCATGAATTTCCCGCGGGAACAATGGCAATTGGTAGGTTAGATGAAGACTCTGAGGGCTTGTTGTTACTCACAACCGACGGCAAAGTGAGTGCGCAAGTCCGAAGCAAAAAGGTAGAGAAAGAATATTATGTGCAAGTAGATGGAGAAATTACAGAAGAAGCCATACAACAACTACAACTTGGCGTAGAAATAAGCACCCGAAGCAGAAAATACATAACCCTCCCTTGTAAAACAAGAAGGCTAAAACCAACCCCTGTTTTTGAAGCACGAGCAAAGAAAATCAGAGACGAAAAGCACGGCCCAACTAGCTGGGCATCAATCATAATTACCGAAGGCAAGTACAGGCAAGTTCGTAAAATGACGGCGGCAGTAGGTTTCCCCACCCTGCGATTAGTCCGTGTACGAATCGGGCATATCATGCTCAATGGTATGGCAGCGGGTAGTGTAATAGAAATTAATGATTTTGACATTCACCCAAAGTAGTTAGATAATCCATAATTCTAGGACTTTTACTTATTTATTTTAAAGCAAATGAAACATTTTTTATAGAACAATGTTTATACAAATATTGTATTTACATTTTAATAAAAAATTATGGCTTCTATTAAAGAAAATGTTGACGAACTAAACAAAATGATTCTTGGTGGCGATATCTTAGGCGCATTTGATCAATTCTATGCAGAAGCAATTGTACAACAAGACAATGAAACTGATGCACGTGTAGGTTTTAAAACTTGTCGTACTTTTGAAGAAAACTTCGTAAATAATTTAATCGCTTTCCGTGGCGCAGAGGTTAAAAATGTAATGGTAAGCGAGGAAGCAGGAGTAGCAGCAGTTGAGTGGGCATTCGATTATACACACAAAGAGTGGGGCGATAGAAACTATACCCAAGTAGCTGTTCAAAGATGGAAAGACGGTAAAATTGTATCAGAGAAATTTGTATACAATAATTAAGTAAATTTTCTTTCTGAAAGATTACTACCAACTTATCGCAAAGTAACTTACTGTAATACTCACAATTTGGAGTAATAATAGAAGGGCAAGAAAAGATAATAATTATCTTTTCTTGCCCTTTTTGTGTACTGATTTTAGAAAAGAGGATAACCTTTTTTGTAGATTTGTTATTAATACAAACATAAAAGTCAAAATAATTGTCATATATTTGTCAGATATTTTGAGATAATTGACATTAATTGGAATTTTGAGCCAATAAAAAACATTATATAGATGAGAAGTTATTAAATTAGACAAACAGTTATGCATAAAATGTTACTCCATTATTCAATCGCTAAATCCTCAACAACTATGAAACATTACAAAGCCCTTCTATCCTTTATAATTGGTGCTTTGGTAGTATCCCAAAGCGTACAAGCACAAGAGTACGATGATTTATACTTTTCATCGAAAGATAGAATTAAAACAAAAAGTAAAAACGGAGGTATAAATAATCCTGAAAAGGTTTCCTCAAAGTTTTACTATGCTGAACCTCTTTCAGAAGAGGTAAGTGATACTGCTGAACCTATTGCAAAATTTGCAAACCCCGATTTCCAAGGCTCTACTAATAAAGAAGTTTTAGACGAAACCGAATTATCTTACTACGAAACCCCCGAACAAAATCAATTCAGTTTTGTAAACCCACGCCCTGGGCAAAATGCAAATTTTAATAATAATAACTGGAACAGTTTTAACAATGCTGGTTTTGTAGGCACTTTCGGCAACGGTTTCAACGATCCTTATTTCAACGCAGGATTTAACCCTTATTGGAATGATTTCGGCTCAGTATCACCTTTTGGTGTTAATAATTATTGGGCGATGTCTCCTGTACAAAGATGGAGAATGAGAAACTCTTTTAACCAATTTTCTATCGGATTTGGTGTAGGTTTCGGATGGAATCGCTTTAATCCGATGTGGGGAAATAATATATATTTTGGTAACACATGGGGATTTGGTAGAAATGTTTGGGGCAATCCATGGAACAACGGTTGGGGCAGTATAGGCTTTAATAATGCATGGTGTGGGCCTGGTTTTGGTAACAACGTTTTTATAAATAACAACTTTATTGGCGGAGAGAGATTTGTAAGAAACGTTTACAGAGGGCCAATTTCTCGTCGTTCTTCAGTAGGGTTCCAACCTGCAAACACAGGGGGGCGTACTCTTCAGAATGCATCTAACCAAAGAGCTTCAATGAATAGGAGATACGCTGATGCACTTAATGCAAGAAGAACAAGTAACTCAGCAAACAATAACGGTAGGTTAGGAACTACAGACCGTACAACTCGCAGGACACCAAATACGGTTTCAAATCCTAATAGATTCAGAAGAAGTTCTTCAAGTTACGATACTCAGAGAGGTAATTCTTCAGGAAATACTTACCAACGCCCAGCTAGAAGAAGCGGTTCTTCACCTGCATACAGAAGTAATGGAGGTACAAACAGAAGAAGTAGTAGCGGTAGCATTAACAGAAGTAGCAGCGGAGGTTCTAGAAGTAGCGGTAGCATTAACAGAAGCAGCAGTGGTTCTAAAAGTAGTAGTGGCAGCAAATCTTCTTCAGGGGGAAGGAGAAGATAGTAAAATTACAATTGGAGTAGCTTAAAAATGCTACATTATACAAAAAAACGGATTGGAAGCTTAGCCAGTAATTTGACTAACCAGTTCGTTTTTTTTTAGCCCAAATTATACATAAATAACTGTTCGATAAAAATTACTAACATAAAACAATAGAAGTCATGAAAACTCTAAAAATAATATTAATAGGTCTTTTTTTAGCTACAGGATTAACCCCATCTTTTTCACAAATAGACCCTGCTTCTTTTGGCTATTATGCAGATGCTCTTCGCTTCTCCAGAACAACTCGTGGCGGTACAGCCCGTTTCCAAACGCTGGGTGGTGCAACTACCGCGTTGGGAGGCGATATTTCCAGCGCCCACAACAACCCCGCAGGCTTAGGGTTCAGTAGAAGCTCACAGTTTAGCGTTACTCCTGTTTTAAACCTTAATATTGCGAACTCTACAACTTTTGGAAATACAGTAGAAGACAACAGGCTGAATGTAAATTTTGATCAAGCGGGGATTCTATTTTCAAACGCACGTAATACAAGCAGAGCAGACAAAGGCGGTTCTTTTGCAATTACGGTAACAAGAGTAAACGATTTTCAATCTAACCTAACCTACAGAGGAATTAATAGCGAAAACTCTCTTATCGATTTCTTTGTGGAACAATCGGACGGGGTTAAATCTTGGGGCTATTTTGATGATCAGGGCGATAATATTTTCGATATAAATGCCTTAGCATACTATACGTATTTAATTAACCCCGATTATCAATTCGATGCGGGAGGGCAAGATTTATACTTCGCTTTTGCCCCTTTAGTAGAAACTGAAATGTCTGAAACCATACAGACTAGGGGAGGGCAATACCAGTGGGATATTGCATACGGAGGCAATTACGATGATAGGTTTTATTATGGGGCAAGCTTAGGGATACAGACAATCCGATTTGATCAAGCCAAAGATTATTCAGAAGTTTCGTTAGAAGGCTCTCCACTGAATGCGCTGTTTTTTTCTGATCGTTTATCGGTAACGGGCACAGGTGTTAATTTAACAGCAGGATTTATATATCGTATGAATGATGTTGTGAGATTTGGCATTAGTGGCACTACACCAACCGCTATAAGGCTTTCAGAAGTGTATAATGCTAGTTTAACAGCAGAGTATAATAACTTTACTTTCAGGCCTGCAGAGTATA
>CAZFQW010000097.1:0-9122 GCA_964521225.1 uncultured Roseobacteraceae bacterium | reverse complement strand
CATCGAAACCTGTGATTTCGCAAAGCCAACTTTCTAGCTGCTCAAACATTTCGTAGTAACCTTGTGCTTGGTTTTTTGGAGCGAATGGATGGATATTCCCCCACTCTGGCCATGTAACGGGAATCATCTCTGTGGTAGAGTTAAGTTTCATGGTACAAGAACCTAGAGAAATCATTGAGTGCACAAGGGAAAGGTCTTTGTTCTCCAATTTTTTGAGGTAACGAAGCATTTCATGTTCGGAGTGGTAAGTATTGAACACAGGTTGCTCCATGAAACTTTCCGTTCTGCTTAATTCAGTGGGAATAGTTGCTTCAATAGAAGTAGCTGTAATATTTGGTGCTTCTTTACCCACAGCTTCTGCAAATATTGTGGCAATTTCTTCTACATGGCTAACAGCGTTGGTCTGGTTAAAAGCGATGCCGATATGGTTACTCTCGAAGTATCTAAAATTAATTTTTTTCGCTAAAGAAAGGTTTTTAATTTTCTCTTTCTGTTCAGCCGTAACTGTTATTTTAATAGTATCGAAGTAATTTTGATCCACTACTTGGTAGCCCAGTTCCTTCAGAGAGCCTGCCATTAAAGCTGCTAAGCCATGCGTTCTAGCCGCAATTGCTGTTAATCCTTTTGGCCCATGATAGATGGCATAAGCTCCTGCCATTACCGCTAAAAGCACTTGAGCTGTGCAAATATTTGAAGTTGCTTTTTCTCTTTTAATGTGCTGCTCCCGTGTTTGAAGTGCCATCCGGTAAGCTTCTTTTCCTGTTGCGTCTTTAGAAACGCCAATGATACGACCGGGAATTTGGCGTTTGAACTCTTCTCTTGTAGCAAAGAAAGCGGCATGAGGCCCGCCAAAACCCATTGGAACGCCAAAACGTTGCGCCGAACCAACTACAACATCGGCTCCCATTGAACCCGGAGATTTTAATAAAGTAAGTGCTAGTAAATCGGCGACTATCCCCACTTTAACATTGTTTTCCGAAGCTGCTGCTATTAAGTTGGTATAATCTTCGGCATGCCCATTGGTATTTGGGTAAGAAATCATGATTCCGAATAACTCTGAATCGGTCATATCTAAATCGCTTAATGAAGCGATTTCTAAATTGATTTCTAAGGGTTCGGCACGGGTTTGTAATACGTTAATTGTTTGCGGATTGCAGTTTTCGTCTACAAAAAACTTGAGTGCAGATTTTTTATCTTTTTTGCGAAGCCCAAACAACATGCTCATAGCTTCGGCTGCAGCAGTAGCTTCATCGAGGAGAGAGGCATTCGCCAAGTCCATGCCTGTTAAATCTGAAACTACTGTTTGGAAGTTAAGTAGCATTTCTAGCCTTCCTTGGGCAATTTCTGCTTGGTAGGGCGTATATGCAGTATACCAACCTGGGTTTTCTAAAATATTACGAAGAATTACCGTTGGCGTGATACACTCGTAATAGCCCATTCCGATATAAGATTTATGAATTTTATTCTTCGAGGCCATCTCCTTAAATTCGTTCAGGAATTGGTACTCGGTAACTGCCTTCGGGAGGTCAAGTTCTTTTTTTAATCGGATAGATGCCGGAATGGTTTCGCTGATAAGTTGCTCGATTGAGCTTACCCCCACAGTTTCTAGCATTTTCTGAAAATCTTCGCCTTGTACACTATTGTGGCGTTTTTCAAACTTTTCGTAATTATTTAGATTTATATTCATTCTTTTATAATGTGTTAAAGAGCGAAGGTTAAGGGTTTTAAAAGTGCAAATATACAATTCATAAAACAGATTTTAACAGTAGCTTAAAGCAGAAATATGACTTTATGCGACTGTTTAAAAAATGGTAATCCTTTGTAAAAGAATACTGTTTGCTAACAACTTATTGTTCTACCCAAAAAACAGATAGCAAATCAAGATGGCTGCAACAATCCCAATAAAATCGGCAGCTAATCCGCTGGTAATAGCATAGCGTGTATTTCTAATTTTCACTGAACCAAAATATACAGCTATAATATAAAGGGTAGTGTCGGTAGAGCCTTGTAGCGTAGAAACTAGCTTCCCCACAAATGAATCTGCACCGAAATTTTGCATGGCTTCTATCATCATTCCTCGTGCTCCACTTCCGCTTAGTGGCTTCATAAATGCCGTTGGGAGGGCATCAACAAAGTCTGAATTTACCCCTATAGAGGTAAAAAGGAAAGCAATTCCAGAGGAAATCATGTCGAGTGCGCCCGAGGCTCTGAAAACGCCAATTGCCACCAACATGGCTACTAAAAAAGGAATGATATTGACGGCAATGTTAAACCCATCTTTCGCTCCTTCTACAAAAACTTCGTAGGCATTCACTTTTTTGAAAAGCGATAAACCCACAAACGACACAATGATTGTAAAAAGAATGATATTACTTACCAGACTTGACACGAGCGAGGTTTCCTCTGGCGTAAGTTGCTGAAAACCCCAAATGGTAAAGGCAATTAATGCCAAAAGCCCTCCCAAATACGCGATAATTACCTTATCCCAAAGCTTAATTTTTTGATAGATAGATACAATGGTAAGTCCGCCAATGGTTGAGCAAAGCGTGGCTAACAAAATCGGAATAAAAACATCGGAAGGCTGCTCAGCTCCCATTTGAGCACGGTACATTAGCACAGTAATCGGGATAAGGGTTAGCCCTGAAGTATTTAGCACCAAAAACATGATTTGTGCGTCGGTCGCCGTTTTTTTTTCGGGATTAAGCGTTTGCATTTCCTCCATTGCCTTTAGCCCAAGGGGGGTTGCCGCGTTGTCAAGCCCTAGCATATTGGCAGAGAAATTCATCATGATAGGCCCCATAGCCGGGTGGTTATGAGGAATTCCGGGGAATATTCTTCTAAAAAATGGATCAACTACTTTGGCAAGAATCTTTACCATTCCCGCCTCTTCGCCCACTTTCATTAGCCCCATCCAAAGAGCGAGGGTACCCGTTAGCCCTATAGAAATATCGAAAGCGGTTTTCGACATATCGAAGGTAGAGGTTACTATTTGGGAGAAAACCTCAGTATCTCCCAAAAAAATAAGTTTAAAAAGGGCAAATATGAAAGCGAGAATAAAAAAGGCAATCCAAATGTAATTGAGAGTCATAAACCTGCTGTTTGTAGTTCGATTGCTCAAATCTAGCAATTAAGTAGGTGTTCTAAAATATTCGTGCATTTAGTCGTTTGTTTTTGATTAGGTGCTTAATTAAGATTTTGAAATAGGCATAAAAAAATGTGCTGGCGTTTCTATTTACATAGAAATGCCAGCACATTTTTTTAAGAGAAAGTACTTACACTCTACTCAAAGAACTCTTTCATTCTATCAAAGAAATTTTTGTCTTTTTTCTCTGGGCTTGGCTGAAAGTTAACAGCGTCTTTCAGGCTTTCTAGTATTTCTCTCTCGCTGTTAGAAAGCTTTTTAGGCGTCCAAATATTTACATGGATTAGCTGATCACCCGTGCCATATCCATTAATATCTCTAATTCCTTTGCCTCTTAATCGGAGGATTTTTCCGCCCTGTGTGCCTGCTTCGATTGATATTTTCACTTTCCCGTTGATGGTAGGCACTTCTACTGTTGCCCCTAAAGTAGCGTCGATAAAACTAATGTGTAAATCGTAATGCACATTTGAACTATCTCTTTTTAATTCTGGATGTTCTTCTTCTTCAATTACAATGAGTAAATCGCCCGGAATACCGCCTCTTTTAGGAGCATTCCCTTTTCCACTCATAGAAAGTTGCACACCTTCTGATACACCCGCAGGTACTTTTATACTAATTACTTCTTCCTTATAGATTCTTCCTTCGCCTTGGCAGGCAGAACATTTAGAGGAGATTGTTTTGCCATCGCCATCGCAAGCGGGGCAAGTACTTGCCGAAACCATTTGGCCGAGCATAGTATTTACTACTTTCCTTACCTGGCCTGTACCATTACAAGTACCGCAAGTACTAAGGTCTGTTCCGTTTTTAGCACCATTCCCTCCACAAGTATCGCAAGTATTATAACGTTTTACTTTAATGGTTTTCTCTACTCCATTCGCTACTTCTTCAAGGGTTAACTTTAGCTTTATTCTTAAGTTGGAGCCTTTTTTCATGCGTGTGCCACCGCCACCTCTGCCGCTGCCCCCGAAGAAATCGCCAAAGCCGCCGCCGCCGCCGCCAAAAATATCATCGAAGCGAGAGAAAATATCATCCATATTCATTCCTCCACCACCGAAGCCACCGCCTTCCATGCCAGAGTGCCCAAAGCGATCGTAACGTGCCTTTTTGCTCTCATCGCTTAAAACTTCGTAGGCTTCAGCCGCTTCTTTAAATTTATCTTCAGAAGCTTTATCTCCGGGGTTTTTATCGGGGTGATATTTTATGGCAATCTTTCGATATGCTTTTTTAATTTCTTCTTTCGATGAACTTTTATCCACCCCTAAAATATCGTAATAATCTCTTTTCGACATAATATTTAATTTATGATAGAAGGCTTTTTATAACAATCAAAAAGCCTTCTATTACTCGCAGTACAAATCGGTCAGAAAAATATTTGAACTAAAAACACTTCTTTTAAAACGTTTGAATAATCATCGTACTACAAACGGGTTCTAAGAAATCTTAATTTATAATAAGCTTTAAATAGCAAATGGTTAGTTACCAATAACCACTTTAGCAAATCGAATCACTTTGTCTTCTAACCAGTAACCTTGCTCAACCACATCAACAATTTTTCCTTTGAGCGACTCTTCTGGTGCTGGTATTTGTGTAATTGCCTCATGAAGCTCGGTATCAAAATCAGCTCCTTTTAAATCTCTCATAGGTTTCAACCCTTTTGATTCAAGCGTTTTAGCAAATTTGTTATGGATGATATCTAAGCCTTCTTTTACTACTTTTGCATCTGTAGGGGTTTCGCCAAGAGAAGCGTTTGCTCTAGCAAAATCGTCTAGTACAGGAAGCAACTCCTTTAGTAACCCTTCGTTGGCAGTTTTTAAAAAATCTACTTTTTCTTTAGCAGTACGTCGCCTAAAGTTTTCAAAATCTGAGTATAAACGGAGATACTTATCTTTCATTTCGGCTAATTCTGCGTTGGCATCTTTGGTTTCTTCTACTGGCTTATCTGTTTCAGAGGCTTCGTCAGTTCCTATCTCCTCTTGTTCTTCTGCATTCAGGGGAGTTTCTTGTTCACTTGTTTCTTCATTTGCTTCTATTTGAGTGCTTTGCTCCTCTTTTTCAGTTGTTTGCTTGTTTTCTTCTGAACTCATGATCGATATAGTAATTTTTTTCTTATGATTTAGTTTCTTGTAAAACTGAAGATTTGCATTTTCAACCTGATTTTCAATTATGTTGCCATTGACCGTTTTATGTCATTTTGCTGACTAATGTGTCTTATATACTTACATTCTGAGAAGCAATTGCCAAATTATGCCTGTCAAAATGACTGAAAAAAAATACCTACTAAAAGAACTTCAGCAGGTATCTCTCTGTGCTTATGTTGATAGAAAGGCTTACTCCGCAAGCATTGTCCCTGCTTTCATTTTTTCTGTATTTTCTGCGATTCGTAGTCCTTCTATAAAATCTCCGATTTGCCCGTTCATTACATTGGGTAAATTATAAACTGTGTAATTAATTCGGTGGTCGGTAACTCTTCCTTGTGGGTAGTTGTAGGTCCTAATTTTATCGGAGCGATCGCCACTTCCTACCATCGACTTGCGGGCAGCACCTACTTCGTCTTGGTGTTTTTGTAACTCAACTTCATAAATCCTTGAGCGAAGTACGCTTAAGGCTTTTTCTCGGTTTTTAATTTGCGATTTTTCGTCTTGGCACTGCGCTACAATTCCCGTGGGGATATGCGTGATTCTTACTGCAGAGTAAGTAGTGTTTACCGATTGCCCCCCTGGCCCAGAAGAACAGAAAGTATCAACCTTTAAATCGGAGGGGTTAATGGTTACTTCAACATCTTCCATTTCGGGAAGTACCGCCACAGAAGCGGCCGAAGTGTGAATTCTGCCTTGTGTTTCAGTAGCTGGTACACGCTGAACTCTGTGTACTCCAGATTCAAACTTTAGTTTCCCGTAAACATCTTCTCCTTGGATAGAAAGGATGAGTTCTTTATACCCGCCAGAAGTTCCATCTGTAAAGTCCATTACGCTCATTTTCCAACCCACTGTTTCGGCATATCGTTGGTAGAGCCTTGCAAGGTCTCCGGCAAAAATTGCTGCTTCATCGCCCCCTGCTCCGGAGCGGATTTCTACAATCACGTTTTTGCTATCGTTAGGGTCTTTAGGAATTAAAAGTACTTTTAGCCTTTCTTCGCTCTCTGTCTTTTTCATTAAAAGCTCATCTATTTCCATTTTTGCCATTTCGCGAAACTCAGGATCTTTCTCTAAAGCCAAAACCTCTTTTGAGCTTTCCAGATTATCGAGTATATTTTTGTAGACTTTGTATTCGTTTACAACTTTATTTAACTCTTTATACTCGCGATTCAATTTTACATACTGCTTCATATCGGCAGCTACTTCAGGTTTTACGATTTCGGCACTTACCTCATCGAACCTATTTTTTATGGCTTCTAGTTTTTCTATCATATCGTAAGCTTTTAAATGGAGAAAGCTATCAAGACGTAGGAGCCCTGATAGCTTTCTTAATAATGTTTTATAAGTTATCTTTGGCCGTTTCTTTTTTTCTTAATGGTTTGCTCTCCCCTTTCGTCCCATGCTCTCTGCACTATCGGTTCAACTTCTTGGAATACGTCTTTTTTCTTTTTGTGTAAGATTTCTTTTTTCTTCCTTTGGTATCCATTTTTTTGCATAAAATCGTAGTACTCAATCCATAAACCTACCTTTTCGCCTTCGTGGTATTCTCCTACTTCTTTTAAGTTTCCGTTTTCAAAAAAAGCCATGTACATGCCTTCTTTTTTCCCGTAGTGTATGGGAACAACTTCTTTTATCAGCCGTGTATCTTGAGGGTATAAAGTAATTTCGGCATCTTTAGGAAAGCCTTTGTTCCATTTTGCTTTGTTGGTGAGGTTACCATCTTTGTCGTAGCTTTCCCATCTGCCATGTTTTACCCCTTTATAAAAAAAGCCTCGTTCTCTTACTTCTCCATTTACAATTCTTTCATACTTGCCATGTAAGGGCATTCCTTTTCCTTCTTCTACTGTTCTTACACGGATAATTTCTTTCTTATCGCTATCGTATAGGTATTTCGCATAAGGGTATTCGTTCGGCTGCTCGAACGAGGGAAGCCTATAAAACTTTTCGAAGGTTACAGTCTGGTTTTTTGCTGTTTTAATTGTTTTTTTCTTGCTTTTAATACCATAGAATACATTTTTCTTTTTTTTCTTCTGCTTCTCTTCTTTTTTCTTCTTGTCGAAAGAACCGGGGTTTAATTCTATGGTAGGCTTAGTGCCGCTCGATGCTTCTAGTTTTACAGGGTCGGCACTACCGCTATTTGTTTGCGCCCAAGATTGGTTACAAATGAAAAAACAAGTAAGTGTTATCGCTAAAATTGATTTCATACTCAGTTCAGTATTTTCTTAATTGATGCAAAGTTAAAACACATTATGAAACAACAGATTTTATATAGGTCGTTCCATAAGAATTTAGTTTCCGTTTCCATCGTCTTCAAGCTTTTTGTTCTCAAGGTTATTGTCGTTATCTGGTGGCGTTTGAGGCATTTCAAAGTCTGCTAAACCGCCAGCATAAATTCTTGCCCGATTAAAGAAATCGCCAATTTGGCGGTCCATACCTCCTGTTGCAGGGGTTTTGGCTTCTTTTAAAGGGCCTTTTTCCTTTTTAAGTGCCTCCATATAGTCGCCATTATCGGCAAATGTTTTGATTTCATTTCTGCTGATACCAAAGTAGTATTTTTTACCTCTATTTGTTTTTAGTAAGATGTGGGCAGTTTCTCGGTTATCTCCCATCGGAATTTCAATAACGCCCTCTACATACGACTCAATCTCTTCCTTAAATATACTGGATAGGCCTAAAACCCCTCCAACACTATAAAATGCTTTATACTGAGGCGACCACTTAAACTTAACATCAGAAAATACAATTCCTCCTTTCACAAAATCGAAAACTCTGTCGGTGTTGCCTTCAATTTTTTGAAGTTCTCTGTCAGTTAAAAATGGTGCTAATTTTTGTTGAAGTAGTTTTTTGGGATGTTTAATTAAATCTTGGTAAGCATCGGCTTCAAAACCTTCTGAAGCTGCCTTTTTTAAGGGGCCGCCGGCTTGGAAATCGAACACAATGCTAGCGGTAAATTCATATTCTTCTTTCTGGAGGTTTACGCCGCCAACTGCCGACGCTTTAAAGGTATATTTATCGCTGGGGTTCAAAAGGTCAATTTCGCCTTCAAAACCTACGCTATCGTTTTCAAAACTGTAAAAAACACGGTTACCTATCAGTGTTAGGCTATCTAATTTATTTTTAGGAGCAGCTTCGTAGCCTTTTAAATGTGGTTGATAGCGCAGTTGCCCTGTTCCTTTAAAGATAGGCTGCCCACCTCCCCATTCTCTTTTATACTGGATAAAAGGAGCATAGACTTGCTTGAACTGGCTGAGGTATAACCCCGTTTGCAAAATTGCATTTGATTCGCCGTCTTCCAAATCGTCTATGGTAATGGCTACTTCGGTGGTATCGTTGTTTTCAAACTTAAACCAAGAGTTGTCTTCTCGGTTAATTGCCAATTTTGCATTTCCTTTAAAGAGTGGGTACGGAACATGGTCTTGTACTTCTATATCGCCACCGTACTGTATCCCTGGCTGAATAATGAATTTTTCTTCATCTGAGATTTTACCGTGGGCAGTTATTCTGAATCCTCCTTCAACACCACTGTAATTGGCATCGTCGTTATCATTATTGCGTTTTCGTCCTTTTGCGGTAGTTACTGAATTGTTCTTACTCACATTTACTACATCGCGCGCTCCAATTCTTAGGTCTATGAGATAGTTTTCACCCCCATCGTTTACATAAGTGTAGGTGCCATGTCCTTCAAATTTACTGCGTGAAATCACATTGACGGTTGCTTCTGTAACTTTGTGATATTTAGAAAAACGATTCATTACAATGGTTGCATTGGTAAGCGAGTCCATTGCAGCACCTTTTCTGATGGTTACGGTTTCTCCATCGGGGATGATGGATACGTTGGCAACTGC
>CAZFQW010000096.1:8256-9174 GCA_964521225.1 uncultured Roseobacteraceae bacterium | reverse complement strand
CGACCCATCTTTTGGGCCCAAAAATAAGTTATATTTAATTCTGAACAAGTACTTATTTGTAATTAAAATGAATAAAAAGAGGGATGAAAATAATAGTTTTCACTGCGATAAATTATTTTAAATAATCGTGGTTTGAGTACTAAGATTATCTAAGAAAGGAAGTTACTGAGCTAAGATTTCTATCCCCGATGAGGTCCCAATTCTTTCTGCTCCGGCTTTAATAAAAGCTTCTGCCTGAATTTTAGTTTTTATTCCCCCAGAAGCTTTAATGCCTACTGAGGTGGGTAGAATTGCCCGTAAAAATTTCACATCTTCTACCTGAGCACCTCTTGGGGCAAATCCCGTAGAAGTTTTTACGAAATCGGCACCCGCATCGGCACAAATCAGTGCTGCTACTTTCATTTCTTCTTTATTGAGATATGCCGTTTCAATAATTACCTTTAGTATTACCTCGGCTTCGTGACAGATTTTGGCAAATTGTGCTACTTCTATTTTTGCCCATTGATGATTCCCCGATTTAAAAGCGGTGAGGTTAAAGACTAGGTCAATCTCGTTTACACCTTCTTCAACTGCCTTTTCAATTTCAGTGCGTTTTGTTTCGGAACGGCTAAACCCTAGGGGAAAACCGGCAACGGTTACCACGTTTATTGCACTTTTACCTAAATCTCTTTTTGCCTTTTTTACCCAGTAGGGGGGAATGCAAACTCCAAAAAAAGCATTTTCAATAGCTTCTTGTATGAGTAACTCGATTTCTCTTTGGGTAACTGTAGGCTTTAGGTTTGTATGTTCTATGTACGAAGCAATTGAACTCATAATTACTTGAATAAACTCTTTCTGCCGTATTTACTACAAATAGGGCACTCGGTAGGATGATGCCCACGTGCAGGGCAGTACTCTCTACCAAAATAAATAATTTGG
>CAZFQW010000096.1:0-8246 GCA_964521225.1 uncultured Roseobacteraceae bacterium | reverse complement strand
AGAGCCTTTTGCAGTCTTTTTCAGTTTGTTCTACATTTTTGCCGGTAGAAAGCCCCCAACGGTAAATTAACCTATGAATATGCGTGTCGACAGGGAAAGCAGGCACACCAAAAGCTTGTGCCATTACGACCGAGGCTGTTTTATGTCCTACTCCGGGTAATTCCTCTAAAGCTTCAAACGATTGAGGAACTTCACCGTCGTGTTTGTCTAGTAATATTTGCGATAACTCAGAAATTGCCTTCGACTTGCGAGGAGAAAGCCCACAAGGCCGAATAATCGCTCTTATTTGTTCCACAGGTACTTTTGCCATTTCGTGTGGTGTAGCAGCCAAATTAAAAAGTGCTGGAGTAACCGTATTCACTCGAGCATCGGTGCATTGTGCTGAAAGCAATACGGCTACTAATAGTGTATAAGGGTCTTGGTGATTTAGAGGGACTTCAATAGTGGGATAAAGTGCTTCTAAAATGGCAACAATAGCAGCTGCTTTTTCTTGCTTTTTCATTGTTACTACTATTTTTGAACTTTAGCCAATTTGAAGCCTACTGCCTGAATACCAAAAAGGGTATCGAGACGCATATATTGTCTCAGTTTTAGTTGGTAGTTACCTTCTTTATCAAATTTATAAGATTCGATAAGTGGAAAGGTAACATCAAATACACTTCCCGAACCACTACCAAGAGGCTTTCCTGTTTTGGCATCCATTAAATCACTTTCTTTGAGCGAAGAGCGTAAAATAAGCCCTTCTTCATCGAGTAGTTCATATTGCATATAAATATTATAGTACGGATAATCCAGTGTGTTTCTGATATATCCATCAATTCTATACGAATCATCAATATTTTCAACAGCGAAATCAAAAACTGCTAACGAATCGAGGGGCCAATTTTGATTTTTAAAAGTTTTAAATTCCTCGTACTCATTAGTGCCACTACAAGCACATATAACAACTAGTAGGAAAAACAACAACCCTTTTGTTTTCATGAAAACTATTCTTTGTTATCGTTTTGATTTGGTTTTTTAAATCTTCGGTTTCTATTCTTGGGCCTATAACCTTTCTTTTGTTCCGTAGGCTTTTCTGGTTTTTTACCAACATCAGGTTTGGCGCTAAACTGAGGCTCCTTGGTTGGTCTTGGTTTATGAGGAGGCCTATTAGGTTGTCCTTCAGGCTTTTTCCTGACTTCTTGAGTAGAATTATTTTTATTTTGGCGGATGTTTTTTGTGTCAGAAGGTCTTCTCTTTTTCTTTTTAGGTTTTGGTTTAGAAGATCTACGCGAAATTCTTTCTAAATCGGTAAGTATTCCTGTACTAAACTCTAAGCTAGCATCAAGATTATTAACTTCAATACTTAAAGTTTCATCGACCAAAGTCTCTGGAAAAATACCCTTTTGATTAAGCTGAATTACTTCATTTACCCTTTCGACACCTACAGGAAGCCAAGTATTCTCTGAATCAAAACTAAACCAAAGTAACTTGCGGAAAATATCAACTTTTTGAAGGTGAGCATCTCCTTTTTTTGTTTTAAGCGGCTTGTTAATTTCGGGAATGTCAATTAAAGCATCGAGGTAGGTTTCAAGCTCGTAGTTTAAGCAGCATTTTAACCGGCCACACTGCCCGGAAAGCTTTGCAGGGTTTAACGAAAGGTTTTGATACCTTGCAGCAGAGGTAGGAACACTTTTGTACTCAGTGAGCCAAGTAGAACAACAAAGTTCCCTTCCACAAGAACCAATACCACCCAACCTGCTAGCTTCTTGTCTTAGGCTAATCTGTCGCATTTCTATTCTTATTCTAAACTCACCAGCCAGGAGTTTAATTAGTTCTCTAAAATCGACTCTCTCATCGGCAGAGTAAAAAAAAGTAGCTTTTGTATTATCTGCCTGAAATTCAATATCAGAGAGTTTCATTTTAACGCCTAAAGTGTTAATAATTTCCCTCGTTTTAAATAACGTAGAAACTTCTCTATTTCTGGCTTGTTCAAGCCTTTCAAGGTCTTGTTCTGTGGCAATTCGCAAAATGATGGGTAACTCATCGTTATCTTCCACACGCTTTTTTATCATCTGCAAACGAACAATTTCCCCTTGTAGCGATACACAACCTACATGAAACCCATTATCAGTTGAAACGGCAACTAAATCGCCGGTATAAAGCTCTAAAAAGTTACTATTTCTATAAAAAGCTTTTCTTCCTCCTTTGAATTTAATTTCAACAATATTGAAGGCTTGCATTGTAGGAAGTTCCATATTTCCTAGCCAATCGTAAGCATTTAGCTTATTGCAACCACCTGTTGCACAATTTCCGTTACTTTTACAGCCTTTAGGGACTAGCGCCGTTGCGCAGCCCGTACATCCTCCGCAGCCCATATATATTTAATATTTTAGTTCAGGTAATGAGTAATAAAACCCTTGCAATTATAGGTTTTCATTACATTAATAGTAATAAATTAAAGCTATACACGATAAATTATGCACTGCTTTATAATTTATTAACCATAAATTTAACGATTAATTACGGATTGCCCCAACACTTTATAATTAGTGTTAAGTTAAGAGCCCTTAAAATCGAAATAATGGCTTATTACAAAGGAAATTTAAAGAGAGTAGGGGACAAAATCGCTAACATCTTGCCCATATTTATACAATTCTCTGATAATGGTTGAACTAATATGTGCGTACTGAGGAGACGTGATTAAGAAAACTGTTTCAAGATTAGAAAAAATATGTCGGTTGGCTTGTGCTATTGTGTTTTCGTACTCAAAGTCGGTGGTATTTCTTAAACCTCGAAGTAAAAAATTAGCACCAATCTCTTTGGCAAAATCAGCCGTTAGCCCTTGGTAACTGGTTGCATTAATGGCTTCATTATCAGCAAATAGCGCATTAATTTTATCAACAGTAAATTGGACTGGGAAACGGCGATTTTTGTTACTATTATCCCCAATACATATAATTACTTTCTCGAACAAAGTGCATCCTCTAAGTACCACATCTTCATGCCCTTTTGTAAAAGGATCGAAAGAACCGGGGAACAGGGCAATTCTTTTCATCTGTTCAGTAAATTATAAGCACAAAAAAGGTCGAAGTCAATAGTTTCTGGAATTACTTCAAATTCTTTTACGAAACGCAAATCCATAGGGCGTTTGCCTAAGCTTACATTTTTTACATATTTACTTAACAAAGCATAAATGGCGTCATCTTCTTCAATTTCGCCCCAACAAGAAAGTTCAGCACGCTTTGGTGTAATTCCTAATTCGTCCATTACAAAAAGCGAGTAGTAGAGGGCATCTTCCGGAGAGGTACAAATAAAGCTGTTGAGCAGGCGAAGTTTATTGTTGGATAGCTCAATAAAAGTAATTCTGCCTAACTCAATAAGGGTGAAAATATGATTGTTGGAAGCAACAGAGGCTAACGAGGAAATTCCTTTTAAAAAACCGATATTGGAATGTATGTATTCGATAGGAGTAGGCTGATATTTTTGTTGAACCCAATCTTTTAAAACTTTTGGTACTGAAAATACAGCAGTTATCTGCATGTTTTTGTAGTAGAAAGTAGAAAGTTCCTCTAGCTTGGGATCGAACTCGCAATTGAGTCGGTAATAGTCTAATGCTTTGTCTTGAAGTGCCTGAGAAGGAACAAGAGCACATTTCCTGTCGGAAATAACCACATTTACTTTTTTCCATTCATGCCTTGCAAGCAGGTGATGCCTTTCAATAATTTGTTCTAATTCTTTGAGAGGCAAAGTTTCGTGGTTATAAGTCCCTAAGTGGTAAGACTCAAAAAACGGGCATTCATTTGAAGAGTGCTCAAATGCACAAAAGCTGACGCTTTCAGGTGCGACCTTAATGCAAAGAACGTATTCTTGTAAGGAGTCGACATTGAAAGAGTCAGCTCTTAGTGTGCGTAACGCTTTATTGTTAATAGCTATACTCAAAGTATTATTCCCAGTTTCCGGCGGTAGTTACTTCTGTTTGTGAGCCAAATCGCAAGAACCATCGAGTAGGACTGGCATTTTCATCGCTTCTTGATTTATCAACAGGGAATCGGTCAACCACTTCGATTACGTCGATAACAACGCCACCTTTTTCAATTTCACCTGCAAAAATATCAAACTTTTTACCTCCAGAACCTGGTATATACATGAGGCTGTCTGGATTAAAGTTAGGGGTTTTTTCTGGTGGGAAAAGATATTTCATCACTTGAAGCTGATCAAGTGTATCAATTTCAATTCTGATACTATCAATTCTTTGGAAGTAAAGAGGATCCTCTTTATCACGCTCATTCCAAGGAAGGATAATTTCACGTTTTTCTGTGATATAGAAAGTATCACTTTTGATGAAATTAACTAAAGTATCCCAGTTAGCAGTGTAATTACCATACTGAGAAACGTAAAGTTTTTCTGCTGAGCGAATGCGCATTAATTGAGCAATAACCTTACTTTCAGAGTCTTTGATTGATGCTGCTAAATCAATTTCATACTTAATACCTCCGATGAGTAAATAAGTGAGGTAGATTATCACCGGAATCATTAAAATGGAAAAAATCCGTGTTTTAGTCATGTCTTTGCACTTTAAGCAATTATAAATTTTTAAGAGCGAATATAATAATTCTAAGAATTTGTTACATCTGACGAATCAGTATGTTTGAAGTAAGAATTCAGAGTAAAAGTAAATAATAATTCAAATAATCTTCAAATGAAGACTCACATCCATTCTTTTTTTTGCGTTTGCAGAGTAATTATTATACAATAAAAGATTGATATACAGCTATTTATGTAATGTATATTTTTAGCTATTATAATTGAAAGCTTTATATATTCTTTCTCAACATTAACGATTCTTTAACTTTATAGCGGTTAATATTCATGAATTACTCTAACTATAATCTCTTCCTTTCCAAATTACTGCCTTACTATTTAAGTAAGAGAATGCTAAAACTGTAGTAAAGGTTAGCTGATAAAGTTCGTAAAAGGGAAGTAAAAGCAGCAGCTTGTATTGCCGATAATGTAATAGTATTGCAATCAGATAGAAATATAAAATTATCCACCTAGCTAAAAAAACGAAGTAAAAAAAGTTTAAGGAAACTAAGCTTGCCACTAAAAGAAAAGAAGGAATGACAGCGACAACCCATACGAGTAATTTCAATTTAGGAGAACTCTGAATAGCGCCTTTTAGCCATCTTTTACGCTGGCTAAGGAGTGCCTTATAAGACTTACTGCCAACTGTTTTCGCAAAAATATTTTTTGAGGTTAAACCTTTAAAGTGCCATTTTTTTTGGGTAATCAATTTCAGTATTGCATAATCTTCTGTAATAGCGTTTTGCGTTGCCTCAAATCCTCCTACGGCTTGGTAAGCCGTTTTCCTAATAAGCATATTATTACCTGGCGAAGTAATAGCAAATCCTAACTTGCTCGCCAAAGACACCGAAACTAAAACCAAGAGCCAATCAATTGCTTCAAAACAACTGATGAAAGAGCGATTACTGTTGGGTATTGTAATACCACTTATTATTCCTATTCTAGGATTTTTAATTATACTACTTACCATGTATTTTGCCCAAGTAGGGGGAACTACCACATCGGCATCAGTAATTAAAAACAGCTCTCCTTTTGCTTTTTGGGCAAGTTGTGCCAATACATTGGCTTTGCCATTAAGGGCGCCTATTTGTTTGGTAATGGTATAAACATTAAAGTGGGGTAAGGGCTTAGCGAAGGTTTCAATTAATTCCAAGCTAGTATCTGTAGAGCTGTCGTTGCCAATCAAAACTTCAATTTTGTCGCTAGGGTAATCTAATCGGCTAATTGCATTAAGGCATTTTAGAATTACGTTTTCTTCGTTTCTAACAGCTAATAATAAACTGATAAAGGGGAAATCTTTTTTCAAAGTCAGTTCTATTTATATTTTTGCGCTCAAAGATTTGAAAAAGGTAAGCCAAATAAATTTGTTAAAATCTACCTGACTATGTGAATTACCAAATAACTTACCTGCAAATAACACTGTTTAGCCAGTTTTATAACAATTTATAGTCAACAAAAAAAAGTAGAATCACCTTATATATTTTAAATTAATGGCAGAGATGTACTCAGGCGAAAAGTTAAGAAGTTTTTGCGAAAGCGTATTTAAAGAAATTGGTTGCAGTAAACATGATGCACAATTGGCTTCAGAAGTTTTAATAACTGCCGATTTACGAGGGATTGACTCCCACGGAGTTGCTCGACTTGAAGGTTATATTCGTTTGTGGGAAAGTGAAAGAATTAACCCGACACCTAATATTAAAAGTATTCATGAAACCCCTTCAACGCTTACACTCGATGGCGATAGAGGACTCGGCTTGGTAGTGGGGCCAAAAGCGATGAATCGTGCGATAGAAAAAGCCAAAAAGGTAGGAAGTGGCTGGGTGGCAGTTCAAAACTCCAATCATTTTGGGATTGCAGGCTACCATGCAATGATGGCACTAGAAGAAGATATGGTAGGGATTGCCATGACAAACGCTTCGCCTCTGGTAGCGCCAACCTATGCCAACGAACGTTTATTGGGCACTAACCCCATTGCAGTGGCAATTCCTGCGAATGAAGAGCCAGCTTTTGTTGCAGACTTTGCTACCACTACTGCCGCAAATGGCAAACTGGAAATTCTACAGCGCAAAGGAGAAAAAGCACCCTTGGGCTGGATTCAAGATAAAGATGGAGCCTTTTCTGAAGACCCATCGGAACTAAAAGAAGGCGGTGCGCTGCTGCCTTTAGGAGGCGATTTTACCCACGGCAGCCATAAAGGATATTGTTTAGGCTCTATTGTCGATATATTTTCTGCCGTACTTTCGGGGGCTAACTATGGCCCTTGGGCACCACCATTTGTAAGCTTTTTACCTCTAGCAGAAAATCCCGTAGGAAAAGGGTTAGGGCATTTTTTTGGTGTTTTTAGAGTCGATGCCTTCAGGCCTGCCGAAGAATTTAAAATGCACATGGATCAGTGGATTAGGCGATTTAAAAGCGCAGAAACTGTCGATAAAAAACAAGCTGTTTTAATACCGGGCGAGCCAGAAAGAACCCTCTATGCCCAACGACAAAAAGAAGGAATACCATTATTGGATCCAGTTGTAAAAAGTTTAGAAAGGATAGGAGAAAAATTTAAAATACCATTGAATATTTGATATGAATGCCGTTTTTTCAAAAAAAAAATTGTTTATTCGCATAATTATTGAAAATAATCTACTATTTACACTTTTTTATTTAAATCACTATAAATTCCTATTCTTCAGAGATTTGGTAACACTATAACAAAATATTTTTCTGTTACAAAAAGGAAAAATTTATTAATTAATATAATTGGATTATGCTTTACAAAGTGAAGTTGAAGAACGCAGATAAACACGTTGTAATTTCAGACGAGGCTTATGAGTTCATTGAAAAAAGCGACTACTACTCAGCAATTGAATTTTTGGACAACTTAAGGATGCACTCAAGCGGATATGTTTTTTTTCAAAGAAATTATCCGATAAAAGATGGGAAATACAAAAACCTTACTATCTATTTACACAAAATGATTGCTGAAAAATTTGTTGAAAAACCTGAATCAGATAAAAGATTGTTTGTTCGAATTAAAAATGGAAATGCGCTCGATTGCAGAATGAAAAATTTAGAGTGGGCAACTATGTCGGAATTAAGACGCAACCAGAAAAAACACAATAATAAAACGGGATATAGGGGAGTAGTACAGGTTAGTAAAAACACTTATAGGGCCGTACTTTATACCAATCAAGAACGATATGACCTTGGTTTGTTTGAAAGCGCAGAAAAAGCAGCAGAGGCATATAATCAGAAGTCAAAAGCATTATTTGGGAAAACAAAAAGCTTAAATAAAGTTGATGCACTTAACGAAGAAGATGCCTAACCGAAACTATAACATAGCACAGTCTATCTCGTTTGGTATTAACTTAATTAGGGAGTGTAACCTGTTTTTTTGAACCTAAAATAGTAAATTTTGCTGTCATTTTGAACTTGCGGGGAATCTAAAAATAAGACAAAAAAATGTTATAGTTCTCTACCTACTAACTTAGTATGACAGAAAACCATGCTTTTACTTAGTTTTTTTTGATTTTGACAGTTTAACCCCTGATTCGCATTTTTAATTATTATTACTGATTTAAAAGAAAAACGCCTTTTTTTATTTTTAAAAAAAGGCGTTTTTCTGTGTTTATAAAAGTGCGTTTAGAGCATGTTTAAAAATTTAATTTCTTAAAAACGAATTATCATAAAATAAT
>CAZFQW010000095.1:0-9203 GCA_964521225.1 uncultured Roseobacteraceae bacterium | reverse complement strand
TGCGTCTTACTTTAAAGTAGCGCCTCCTGCAAGGGCAACCGTAGAAGTCTCTAATTTGGCAAGAAACGCAAGACTAGAAATTGCCATGATTGCCTTTATTCCTCCTAAAAAAGAAAAGTAGTTCCTGATATTCCCACAAAACTCACTATGTTCAGAAAGCAGTTGTACTTATACATCTGCTTTTTTTTGCTAAAACTGTACGGTCTTCTTACACTTCCTGTACATAACCGTTCATTCTCGAAAGGTTTAGTTGTTTGTTTTTTTATATAAAAGATTGGCAATCAAATTTTTATGATTTTGGCATATCTGTTGGTCAAGTTTAAGTACACAACAAATTAAAAAAAACTAAAATCAAATTTTTTAAAAAAAAACATCAGCCTCTATGAAAACGCTAAGCAAAACCTTCGTAACTCTTTTTGTAGCTTTAATCGGTATTCAAGCATTTGCAGCAGATGGAACAGCTACATTTTTTAAAGTAGCAACTGTTGAAACAGACAACTTTGGATACAGCATTTACTCTGTGAAAAATGCAGAACAAATTAAGTTTTCTTTCGAGAAGTTAGAAAATGTAAAAGTAGCTGTTAAGATTTACAGCGAAGATTACGACCTTCTTTTTACAGATATAGTAAGCAATGCAGCAGAAGGACGTATTAACTACAATTTTGCCAAAGTAGGTAAAGGTACTTACCATGTAAAAGTAACCACGAAAGGATTTGCCAAAACCCATACTTTTAATGTAGGTGAAGAATCTTTAAAACAAGCATTCATGCCTCATTTATCTTCAAAATTAGAAGGTCAGAAAGTACAAGTCTCTTTCCAAAATGCAGTTTCGCCGGTAACTCTAAAAGTTTACGATGCAGATGGTGTTGTTTATTACGATGAGCTAATTACCAACAAACAGTACAACTCTTATATTAACTTAAGCGAACTTTCTTCTGGGAAGTATACAGTTGAAGTAAGCAGTGGCGGAAAATCAACTGCAAGAACAGTAGCTATTCAATAAATATATCCTTCCTGTTATAAACGCAGGTTTACATAAATTCAAAACTCCCTAAATAACAAGCGTGGTTAGGGAGTTTTTTTATTGTACAAAAATATCATCAGGATATCCTACTTCGCATAAAAATAGCCCTTGAGGGGGTGCTGAGACTCTATTTGAACGGCTCGTTCTTGCTTCAAGAGATTCTTTAAAATGAGCTACCGACATTTTACCAGTTCCCACCTTCATTAATTCGCCTACAATTAACCTTACCATTCCCCTTAAAAAGCGATTGGCTTTAATATGAAAAATAGCAGTATTATTATTTGTTTTTTCCCAATATGCCTGCGTTATGTCACATTTAAAATGGTCGTTTTGCGAGTGTGTTTTGCAAAACGATTCAAAGCTTTCAAAAGCAAGCAATAAATTGGCAGCTTCATTCATAGTATCGAAGTTGGGCATTTTGGTTACCTCCCAAGCCAAATCGGTGGCAAAAGGGTTTTTTGCCAAGCTAATATGATATTCGTATCTGCGAAAAGTAGCATCGAAGCGAGCATGGGCTTCGGGCTTTACCTCCGTTAATTTTTGGATACTAATATCGGTAGGTAAAAAAGAATTGAGCTTATGCTTAAAATCGGAGGGGTGAAGCGCAGAACTAGTATCGAAATGGGCAAACTGCTGTTTGCAGTGTACTCCAGTATCTGTTCTGCCACTTCCTATTACATAAATCTCCTCACGCAAAATGGTACTCATTTTTTGGTTGAGCACCTCTTGCACCGAAACAGCATTGGGCTGCACCTGCCAACCATGGTAATATTTCCCATGATAGGCCAATTCTATAAAATACCTTTTTTTATTGTTCATATATGCGAACCAAGGGCTAAAAAGGGTAGCAACGTATTTTCAAAAATTGCCATTTTTTTATCCTAGATGGTAATTTTAAACCGCCAAACAACATACTATCATCTATTTCCCATACCTCAATTTAAGTAGCAATATTGTTTGTTCTACTAGTATGGGTAAACCTGGCGAGGCTGCATTTTATGCAGATTCAATTCCTTCTGCAAGTAAAGCATCCCAAAAAGAGGCCTCCGTATGGTTAGGTACAATTATATTTAAGCATTTATGTTGGATAGCAATATGTAATCGGCTGCGTTCTCCTATTACTTCGCCGTCAACCTGTACGGTGAGCTTTTTTTTATTGCGTAAAATGATATTGGCTTCTTTGCAACGAATTACCTGAGCATAGCGGGTTTTATAAACTGAGCCGCTAAATACAGAAAAAAGCATGTATAAAAGTGCTACAAAAGAAAGCGATTTAATAATACATAATTCAAAATAACCGTCATCTAACTGCCCCAAAGGATTTAAAATGGCTCCTGTTCCGTATCGGCGGGCATTGGCAAAGGCAATCATGTGTACGCCTTTCACGTAGCGGTTGGTATCGGTAATAATTACTGCGCGTACTTGCCTAGAGAGGGGTAGTTCTCTAAAGAACTGTTTTGCATAGCCTAAAAAACCTCGCTGTTTTTCTTCTTCAAAACGCTTTACTATTTTGGCATTTAGACCCATGTCGCCAATATGAATGCAATTATACCGGTGGTCTACTTTTAGGTTGTCAATTGCCACAGATTTACCTGTAAAAACCACTTCCATTGCTTTTTCGTGTTCGCTAGGAATTTTTAACTCTGCTGCCATTCCGTTGGCAGAACCAAAGGGGATGATGCCTAATTTAATAGGAGTGTGCATGATAGACTCTGCCACGAGCAGTAGCGTGCCATCGCCTCCAACAGCAATGATAATCGAGGGTTTTACTTCTTTAATGAGTTTGCGCAAGCGCATTAAATCGTCGGAGCCTTTTGTGAGTAACAACTTATATTCGAAATGATACAAATTAGCATAGCGGTCTAAAGTGTTTACAAATGCATCTTTATTATTTCCTCCAGAAATAGGATTTACAACAATAATTACTTGACTTTTTTCTACAAGTTCGCTCATTTGCCGATATTCAGTTCTGTCTATTTTTTCGTAATTTATTAATTCTCAATTTAAATCTTAGAAGGAAGTCTCAACTTTGCGTTTTACCTTGTGAACTTACATTATTTTAGGCAGAAAAATGATTGATTTTCAAGACTCTTTTTGGGCGAAAGACTATTTGCTTTATGATAGCAGAAGGCTAATTAGTGGAAAAGATACCCTCTTTTTTGCCTTTAGAGGGCGCCACCAAGATGGGCACAAATTTATTGCAGAGATGTATGAAAAAGGGGTGAGAAATTTTGTAGTGCGTGAGTTGCCTGAAGAAGCGAAACAGCAAATGTCCGAAGCGGCGTTTCAGGTAGTTGAAAACCCCTTGCGCTGTATGCAGCAGCTAGCCAATTTTCATCGAAATCAATTTACACTACCTGTAATAGGAATAACGGGAAGCAACGGAAAAACGATTGTAAAGGAGTGGCTTTACAGTATGCTTTCTTCCGATTTTAGAATTGTAAAAAGCCCTAAAAGTTATAATTCGCAAATTGGGGTTCCGCTATCGGTTTGGGAATTAAATAAATACCATAATTTAGCAATTTTTGAAGCGGGAATTTCCAAAATAAATGAAATGGCTGCTTTAGAAGAAATAATACAACCTAAAATAGGAATATTTACCAATATTGGTGCTGCACACGACGAGGGTTTTACAGAGATAACCGATAAAATTAACGAGAAATTAAAGCTATTTAAAAATTCGGAAATACTGATTTATAATACTGATAATAGCCTCTTAGCAAACGAAATAAATTCACTTAAAAATATTGAATTATATAGCTGGGGAAAATCTGCTGATTCCGTTTGGCAAGTTGCCCATCAGCAGAGTAGTTTCCAGCAAACCAAAGTGGTGTTAGTGCACACTGGCAATAGGGCTAAAAAATACTTTTTTTTGCCATTTACCGACGCTGCCTCTATAGAAAATGCACTCAATTGCATAGTATTAATGCTTTATTTTGAAATTGACGAAAATCTTATTCAACAAAAAATAAATACACTGCATAATTTACCCATGCGCCTAGAGTTAAAGGAAGGGCAGCAGGGCACTCAAATTATTGATGATACCTACAGCAACGATATATCTAGTTTAAAAATAGCCCTTGATTTTTTAGAGCAACATCGCCAAAATAAAAAAGTAACTGTCATTCTTTCCGACCTGCAAGAGACAGGGCAGCCCAACGAAAAAATATATCCTGAAATTGCTAAATGGTTCGCAGAGCGAAATATTGATAGATTGTGGGGAGTGGGTAAGGAAATCTCTCAGTTTAAAGAAGTCTTTACGCAAACTCAGAAAAGATTTTTTTTAGATACTAAAGAAGTAATTAAAGAAATAGAAAAAAATAACCCATTTAATAATGAATTAATTTTAATTAAAGGCGCTAGGGTTTTTAAGTTCGAAGAAATTGCGAATCGGATTCAGCAAAAGTTACATGGCACTCGGCTCGAAATTAATTTAGAGGCAATTACTTATAATTTGAAATTTTTCAAGAGCCTTTTAAAACCCAAAACAAAAGTAATGGTAATGGTAAAAGCCTTTGCCTATGGTAGTGGGAGCTACCAAATTGCCGATGTACTTCAGTACCAAGGGGTTGATTACCTTGCAGTTGCCTATGCCGATGAGGGTGTTAAACTCCGCGAACAGGGAATTCGCCTCCCCATTATGGTCATGAATCCACTTCCCGAAACGTATAATTTACTACTATTAAACCGGTTAGAACCAGAAATCTATAGCCTTCATCATCTGTATTTATTTGTTGATTTTTTAAAACGAAAAAAATGGACTAGAGAAGTAAGTATCCACCTTAAATTAGAGACGGGAATGCACAGGCTAGGTTTTGAAGAAAAAGATATATCTCAATTAGTTACTATTTTAAAAAATAACCCACAATTAAAAGTCGAAGCGGTGTTTAGTCATTTAGCCGTGGCAGACGATGCCAACGAAAAAGAATATACACTTCAACAAATTGAGACTTTTAAATCACTATCAGCACCATTAAAGCAAGCACTTTCGTATCCTTTTTTAAGTCATATTCTTAATTCAGCAGGCATTGCCCGCTACCCCGAAGCCCAGCTCGATATGGTTCGGTTAGGCATAGGATTATATGGCATAGAAGTCAACAATTTATACCCCGAAGCCCTACAAACTGTGGGAACTTTAAAAACGAGTATTTCGCAGATAAAAGAATTACAAGAAGGCGATACAGTAGGCTATGGTAGGTACGGTAAGGTAACTCAGCATAGCAGAATTGCTACCATAGCTATTGGCTATGCCGATGGCTACGACCGAAGGTTTAGCCAGGGAGTAGGAAAAGTTTGGATTAACAAGCACTTAGCACCAGTAATTGGGAATGTTTGTATGGATATGACCATGGTTGATGTTACCAATATCCCTGCTCAGGAAGGGGATGAGGTAACTATTTTCGGCGATGAAATTCCGGTAACAGAAGTCGCAAAATCTATTGGTACAATTCCGTACGAAATACTTACTAATATTAAGGATAGGGTCAGGAGGGTATTTTATATTGCATAAAAAAGGGAGATTGAAAAATCTCCCTTTTTTATTTATTTATTTTTAGAAAACAGATTCTTAAATACGATAGCGTAATAATCTAAATCGAATAACCTGGCATCTTTATAAGCTTGGCTTAAGAAAAACAACCCAAATACAAGTAATACGGCATTGGCTGCCCAACTACCTACTTCGGCTATTACTACTCCTTCTTTTGCGAACTTATCGCCCATAATGGTCATCACGTAGAAAATAATAAAGAAAATAATAGAAATAAGAACGGGCACTCCTAAACCTCCTTTCTTAATAATAGCCCCTAAAGAAGCTCCTATTAAAAACATAAGAAACACAGCCACTGCCTGTACATACTTTCTATGAATATGGATGGAGTAGTCGGCTAACTGACGGGTCATCGTATTCATTCTGTAACTACTCTGATTGAGTGTTCTTTGCACATTGCTTGCCCTGTTTAGAGCCGAAACTATTTCGGTTAGTTTAGCTTCGCGGAAAGGTCTCAGTACAAGAGGTTCTTCCTTATTGTCTTGGTAAGCCGCTACACGAAATGCACCATTGTTTGAGTTATTTGAAACTTGGTCGTCGTTTTTAAATTCTTGGTAGAAATACTGTTGTTTAATTCTATCGGGGGTATTTTTAACAAGTTCGGCATAGGCACTCCGAACAGAGTCTTTTTCGTGGCTTAGCTGCTTTATATTTTTCATAAGATTATGAGAACCAAATAGTTTTTCGTCGGTATTGGGCATCTCAAATTCATCCATACTAAAAAGGAAATTAGCAGTATCGAACTTGTTAGTAACATATTCTTCCCCTTTGCGCTGATCTCGGTAGGCAGATACTTCAGAATAAGTGTAACCGTCATAAAGAATCATCATCAAATACTTATTGCCTATGTTTTCCATTTTACCAGTGTTGGCAACTACTAACTCTGTATTTCCTTTATTTCTTTTGTGGTTATAAATCATGACCCCTTCGAGTATGTCAGAGTCTTTTACTTTTTTATCTACTTTAATTCTGTATTTCTCTAGGCCATCATAAAAAACACCTTCTTGTAAGTCGAGTGTAGGTTTGGTTTGTTTAATATCCCACAGTAAACTGTATGCTTTTAAATTAGCATATGGTACAACGTTGTTGTTAAACCAAAAAGCACCTAAAGTAACAAGCAATATAAAAGCTGTTGCGGGTCGCAAGATTCTTGGAAGAGAAATCCCCGCACTTTTAATAGCGGTTAGCTCAGAGTATTGTCCTAAACTACCGAAAGTCATTAGCGACGATAAAAGCACTGCCAAAGGAAGCGCAATGGGAACCATTACAAAGGCGAAATAACCGAAAAGCTCTCCAAAAACGGCTAGTTCAATGTCTTTTCCTACAAAGTGCTTAAAGTTTTTAATCATATATTGCACTAAAAACATGAAAAGGACTACGGCAAAGGTTAAGAAGAATGGGCCTAAGTAGGCACGCATCACCAATTTATCTATCTTTTTAAACATCTCTAAAGGTACAGATTAAGTAGGTTACTTAATTACATTTCTCAAAAGTAACAAACAGAGCTTGAATCTTACAGTTTAAGGGCTGTTAAGAAAAACTAAGCTTAAGGCAGTAAGTATAAAATTTCCTTTTTAAAGCACACAATAAAGCATGTTCTAACAAAAAAAAGGCAACCATTTATAGGCTGCCTTTTCAGAGATACTACCAAAGTAATTTGTCTATATCTTTATTCTGCTGCTTTTTCTTCTTCAATTTCTTCTATTGCACCTTCGGCAGCTACCTCTGCTTGTGGTTGCGCTGCTTCTATTTTTGCTTTTTGTTTTTCGCTAAACTCATCAAAAATAGTTTCTAGCTCTGCGAGCGACTTGCTTTCGTGTGTTACAGTAGCATTTTCAATAAAATACTCCATTACTTTCTGAAGCACTGCGCTATCAAGTACGGTTCTGTTGAAATCGCTTCCTTTTTCTTCCGACATTCTTTTAGAAAGGTCGTCGATAAAATCATCTCCAAACTGATCTAGCGCTATGCCGCCTAGGCGGTTGCTTACTTCTTTTCTACGTGCAGATTTTACGTCGCTGTCTTCTATTGTTAAATTACCCTCTTTAAAGAAATAGGAGGTAATGGCTTTCCATTTAAGGAAATCTCTAAAGCGATCAACATTTGCTTGTAGTTCGTCTGCTGGGATTTCAGTATCGTTTAAGCTAATTACTAAACGAGTTAAGAACTCCTCATCGAAGTCAATTTCTACTTCTTCAAGAAGTTTTTCTTGCAGTTCGTTTTCCAGTAAAATTTTTACAGGCTTATCGAACTCTTCGACCAAACGGGCTTTATATTTTTCTCTAAAAGTTTCCTCAGAATCAGCTTCTCCTTCTCCTAAAGCACTATCAAAAAACGCTTGGTTTAATTCGGGTTTCTTTTTTCGCTGAACTTCCTGAATTGTAAGTAAAAACTCACCGGTTAACCCTGCGGTTGTTTCCTCATCTTTATAAAAAAGATTCTTTAAAGTGGCATCTTCTGGGAAGGCAGTTCTTAGATCGAAAGTAACAGTATCCTCTTTCTTTTTTCCTAAGAAAAGGCCAATTGCCTCGCTGGCTATTTGGTTGGTAGGAAGAAGTGTTGTTTCTTCAAAATTGGTAGATTCTTGCGTGAATGTTCCAGAAATAAAATCACCTTTTTCTACTTCTTCAACAGGCTCTTGCGACTCCATTCGTTCAAGAAGTTTCTCAAGCTCTTTGTCTACATCTTTCTCAGAAGGTGTAGGGGTATAGCTATTTGCAGAAATATCACTTGCCTTTAAGGCGATAGGTGGTAGGTAGCAAATCTCCATTTCAAACTTATGCTCATCGTTAAACCGAAGTAGTTGCTCCGGTGTTAAAGAGTCGCCTTTCATTTGAGGTTGCAGCAAAGTAACCAGTTTATTTTCTTCTAAATATTCTTCGATTTTATCTGAAATCGTTTGGTTGAAAACCTCCATAACTACAGATTTTCCATACATACTTCGGATAACTGATGGCGGAATCTTCCCCGGTCTGAAACCTTTAAGATTTACATTTTTCCCGTATTGCTTCAGTTGTTTCTGAAACTCAGGATAGTAATCTTCTTTAGTGACACTTACGCTTAGTAATGCGTATGCTTTTGCGTCGTTTTTTTCGATGTCGATTTTCAAAACTCTGAATATTTGGGACGAAAACTAATTTAGAATAGTCCGGAAGGGTGAACTATATAAACAAAATCTAAAAAAAAACTCAATCGGTAAGATTGAGTTTTGTTAGTGCGGATGGAGGGACTCGAACCCCCATGCCTCGCGGCGCTAGATCCTAAGTCTAGTGCGTCTACCAATTTCGCCACATCCGCTTAATTTTTGAGAGTGCAAATGTAAAAACCTTCCATTAAAAAACAATAAACTAGCGCCGATAAAAGTAAAAAATATCAATAATATTAGGAGTATTTTAAATCAATCCCCAAAAACTTAAAAATGCGTATCAATTAAAAGACTGAAATAGAAGTCTTTTCTCTGGCAATTAGTATTTTTATGTGAGTGATGGGTTGCTGTTATTTTTTTAACGGTTATTATGTTTTATAATCAACACACAAAAAGATATTATCAACTGTTTAAATCACTACTTTATTTAAAGTAAGTACTTGTTCAGAATTAAATATAACTTATTTTTGAGCCCAAAAGATGGG
>CAZFQW010000094.1:0-9312 GCA_964521225.1 uncultured Roseobacteraceae bacterium | reverse complement strand
AATACCCAAGCTGCATTTTAAAAGGCGATAATTCAATTGGTGAGTTCTACTCAGTTGCTGTTACCAACAACATGCAGCAAGCCGATACAGGTACTAAAATGATTCACATTGGTAAAAACACCAAAAGTAGAATTGTATCGAAAGGTATTTCGGCAGGAAGAAGCCAAAATAGTTACAGAGGCTTAGTGAAAGTGATGAAAAGAGCAGAAGGCGCAAGAAACTTCTCTCAGTGCGACTCGCTCCTAATGGGCGATAGATGTGGCGCTCATACCTTCCCATACATAGAAGCAGATAATAAATCGGCGCATATTGAGCACGAGGCTACTACTTCTAAAATTGGCGAAGACCAAATATTCTACTGCGGTCAGCGAGGAATTGACCCAGAGAAAGCCATAGCACTCATTGTAAATGGTTATGCAAAAGAAGTGCTCAATCAACTTCCAATGGAGTTTGCAGTAGAAGCGCAAAAACTTCTAGCCATAAGCTTAGAAGGAAGTGTTGGGTAATAATTATTAACACTTATGAATGAAGCCTCAAATTGTACAAAATTTGAGGCTTTTGTGTTTTACAGAAGTCTTTTTTTGCCTGTCCTTACCAAAATAGGCTTTACTAATTATTTTTAAAATATGAATAAAGAGGATATAAGGTGGAAACAAAGGTTTCAAAATTTCGCTCATGCTTTTGATCAGCTTGAGTTATTTTTATCTCAACCAAAGCTAAATCAGTTAGAAGAGCAAGGCTTAATAAAAACATTTGAATATACCTTTGAACTAGCTTGGAAAACCTTGCAGGATTTATTGAAACACAAAGGGTATATAGAGGTGCTAGAGCCCAAGCCTGTTATTCAACAAAGCTTTCAAGATGGATATATTACAGATGGACAAGGTTGGTTAAGGATGCAAAAAAGCAGAAACTTAACAAGCCATACTTATAACCAAGCAATTGCCTCTGAGGTAGTCGAAAGTATTCGAGCCGAATACTTTCAATATCTTAAAGACTTGGCTCCGTTTAGAAACTGAAAAGAATAAGAATGTTAGTTAAGAATATAGGACTACAAGTAGATGAATTGGTTAATCTGATTTCCATTTTTGAGCGCATTCCCTCTATTTCGGAAGTTGTGTTGTTTGGCTCTCGTGCCTTAGGAACTTACAGAATTGGTTCTGATATTGATCTTGCTTTGAAAGGAAACATAACTCATACAGAATGGTTTGATGTACAAATAGCGATAGATGAATTAGATTTTCCTTATAAGTTTGATGTAGTATTATTCAATAAAATTAGTAACCTTGAACTAATAGCGCATATTGAACGAGTAGGAAAAGGGTTACATACAAAACCTATTTCAAAATGAGTGATTCACCAGCCATGTAGTCGATGTTTTAAAGCAACCAGCCCCTTTTATGAAACCGAAATATTACTTAGTAGCTACTATCTCAATATTTATGGGAATGTCTGGCTTAAAGGCTCAGCAAGTACCTCATTTCACCATGTATATGTTCAATGGTACGTTGTTAAACCCTGCTCACATCAATAAATCAGACTATGCCGATGCCGTTCTTTTTTACAGAAAACAATGGGTAGGCTTCCCCGGTGCGCCAGAAACAAAAGCAGCAAGTTTTAACACCCCCATACGGCAAGAAAGAATGACGGTAGGCGGTAATATCCTGCAATCGAACTTAGGAGCGAGCAGCCTATTGCATGCCCGAATTAATTACAGCTACCGAATGCAACTCTCTAAAAAATCGGTACTGGCGCTAGGGCTTACAGCAGGGGTCTATCAGTATAAACTCGATGCCAATCAGCTCAATTTGTTCGATAACATCGATACCGACCCCGTTTTTTCTTCGGCAAACACAAGGCTCATGATTCCCGATATAGGATTTGGGGCTATCTACAAAACCCCCAAATATTTGGTAGCTTTGGCAATTCCGCATTTAATGCCCTTAAAGCTTACGCCCATTAACGCCCAATTGGTGCGCCATTATTTACTGATGGGTTGCTATAACTATCCCCTCAGCCGAGAGGTAGTCGCCACACCTTCAGCACTGTTAAAATTCGTTCCGGGCGCACCTGCCGAAGTCGATTTCAATACCAATTTCACCTTTTATGAAAAATTTTGGACGGGGCTAACCTACCGAACAGGCGATGCCGTGGCAGCACAAGCGGGCATTATCTTTTACAATAAGGGAAGGCTGAAAGACCACATTTTCCGATTAGGCTATGCCTTCGACTTAACAACCTCTGCATTAAATCCTTACAACAGTGGGACACATGAGGTAATGCTTTCGTATAGTTTTCGAGTGAACTCAGCAGTGAACTGCCCGGGCGACCGAAAAAGGGTTGAAACCTTTGAAGAGTAGTTGTTGGCTGAGAATTCGCAATAGATTCTGAAAGAGTATAACCATACGCAGCTATGAAACTTCAACTATCAACTTTCTTTCTATTATTTATGGGTATTTCATGGAATGCTTATGCCCAACCTGCTAACGACGAGCCTTGTAATGCTACTTTTTTGGGGCGGTTAGATGCCAATAATCGAAATTTACTAGCAACAGGGCTCAGTAATGTAGGCGCAACGAACGAGGTTATTTTTGGAGACGATGGTGGTATTGTTTTAGATGTGAATGGTACATTTCCCTCTTGCAAAGGAACTGCTCCTTGGCAAAATACGGTTTGGTTTTACTTCGATTATGAATATCCTTTTAATAAGATTTTTTATTATGAGATGCGCGTGAATGCAGGCTCGCTCCACACTACTCTTTTTTTAACTCAATCCATTTGCCCCTTATCTGGGAATCCTCAACTTCCCCTAGCTTTTGCAGCTCCGCCCGGAGGGTGTAACGTTCCTCCGAACGATTCTTATGGCTTTGGGCTAGGTTGTTTCGATTTTTCGACTTGGCCTAATAGCCAATCTGGTAGAATTTATATTGTAGTTGCCTCCGATACCGATGCACAAGAAGGCGAGTTTGAATTGGAGGTTTTTCTCCCTGAACCCACTTTTTGCAATGGCTGCCAAGATCAAGGCGAGTCGGCGGTAGATGATGTATTTGCCATTGATAACCTTATTAAAGTAGATGAAAACGCAGGTTCTTCCAACGGAAGCATTACTATTGATGGCGTTACAGGAGGGAAACAGCCCCTCTCTTATTCGATTGATGGCACTAACTTTTCTGATCAAACCGTTTTTGAAAATCTTTCGGCAGGCACTTACATTGTAACCGTTCGCGATGCGAACGATTGCATTACCACGCAGCAAATTACCATTGAGGCACTTTTACCCGAAAGCCCCGTAATTACACCTCCTGAAATTGCTTGCGAGGGCGAGCCACAGAGCGTTTCTGCAACAGGACAAAATATTAGGTGGTATAGCAATGCCGCCTTAACGCAGCAAGTGGGAACGGGAAATACGTTTACTTTCACAGCGGGAGAATTCACTCAACTCTTTGCCACGCAAACCGTGAACGGGTTTGCAAGCCCTGCCGCATTGGTAAATGTTGCCTTTGTGAGTTTACCCGAAGTAACTATTAATGTTAATGGCGATGAGTGTTCGGCAACGCTAAGGGCGGTTCTTAGTCTTAACAATAGCACTGCAACTTACCAATGGCTAAAAGACGATGTAGAAATTGAAGGAGCAACGGCAAATTCTGTGAATTCCATTGGTGCAGGAAGTTACCGAGTTAGGGTAACAATTGGTAGTTGTGTGGTTATTTCTGATGCCTTTGTAATCACGGGAGATATTCCCTCAAAACCTGTGATTTCTCCCGTTCCTACCTATTGCGAAGGCGATGCCATTGCTCCTATTGTAGCCACAAGCACAGGGGCTATCCGTTGGTATGCCAATGCCGATCTGACCGAAGAGGTAGGCACGGGCGAAAGCTTTCAACCGAACGCATTAACTGCTACAACCACCTTTTGGGTGCAAGCAGCTAACAATAATTGTTTGAGTGATACCGCAGGCATTACAATGGTTGTTAACCCCGTGCCCACAGCAAGCATCAATCTGCTAACTACTTTATGTGTTGGAGAGCGATTAGAAGCCGTTACAGAAACCCCGAATTTGGTAAGCTACCAATGGCTGTTCAACGGACAGCCCATTCAGGGGGCAACCGAAAGCGTATTAGCAACCGAACAAAGCGGCGAGTACAGCGTGCAAATTATTTTGGGAGGGTGTAGCACCACCTCCGAAGCAGTCCAAATGAACGAACTGCCCACCGCTAATGCGGGACCAAACCAAACCGTGTGCTTAGGAGAAGCCGTAATACTTCTCACCAAAAGGACTTCGCAAAGCAACCAATATGAGTGGAAAGATGCCCAAGGAAACCTACTAAGCAATGAAACCGAATTGGAAGTTGTGCCCACAGATACTACTTTTTATGTACTAAGCATCACCGACGAAAACGGATGTTTTTCTACCGATACGCTGGAAATCCAAGTAGATACTACTCCCATTGAAGCGGGTTTTTCTGTGCCTTCTACCATTGGTTACGCACCGCTAACACTCACCTTTACCGACCGGAGCATTGCCGCCGATACCGTCACTTGGAATTTTGGCGATGGAAATACTTCTATGGAAAGAAGCCCTACCAACACCTTTGAAGAAATAGGAGAATATGAGGTAGTACAGCAGGTGAGTGCCAACGGCATTTGTTTCAGAGATTCTAGCATTGTTGTTCGGGTAGTGGAACCTTTGAATATTCCCAACGGGATTTCTCCTAATGGTGATGGTTCTAACGACCGATGGATTATTAAAAATATCGAACTATTTCCCGAGCATACCATCAAAGTATTCAACCAATGGGGGAATTTGGTTTTTGAAGCTACCAACTATCAGAACGATTGGAGTGGCGACCAACTCCCCGATGCCACCTATTTCTATGTAATCACTCTAGGAGGCAACATCCCCGATGCCAGGGGGTATTTGATGATTTTGAGGTGATGGGGGGCAAAAGATGCTGACGAGCCATGCTGTCTTTTGTTTTCTTCATAGGAGAAATAAGTAATACGGTGTTATTTATGAGGTGTTATTATACTTCATTTATAAATGCAAAAAATGAATAAAACTGAAATGTAAGTGCTATTATTGTGAATTTGCAGAATACAACCTTTCACAATATGCCAAACCACAACATACCAGACTACTTTCGGAAAGTATCAACAGAAAGTTTATTTACAACACAAACAATGACTCAATGCTGGCCTATATGGAAAGTGAAAATCAAAAGCATTCTCGGTGATAATTATAATGAAACAGATATTATCAACTTAGGCGATTACCTTTCAGAAATATTCCAATCAACGGGTGGCGATGGGCGTGGGCAAAGTCAAGTATCAGCAGGGGGAACTGCTTGGGAATCTCTAGTTTGCTGGTATATCAATTTATGCTCAATTGGAAGCAGAACCGTTGCCATAAAGAAAATGAGTCTTGTACCAAAACCCATACAAGATGCAATCACAGTAAATTATGGGAATTTCGCTTGTAATACAGAATCAGATATTACGGTGATAACTTTCCCTAATAAAAAGGAATTTATTACTGATATTGAGCAGTTAAGTATTCAAAATAATGGAATTCCGATTGAGCCATTTATACGTGATAAATTTAACACGGAAGTATCTGATTATTTATGTGCTAGAGATTTTGACGATTTAGAAATTGGTATTATTCAGTGCAAAACAAACTGGAATGACAATGCTCAAATTCCAATGCTTTGGGATATGATTTATTCCGCTAATGGCTTTAGAGGCAGAAATATCACAATAGGGCGTGAAGGTTTTAACATTCATAATGCCAACAATTTTTCCTATTCATTTGTAACAGTCCCTTCAAATCAAAGAGCAAATTACAACTCAAACTCAGTTGCCGTAAAAAGAGTTACAAATCTATCGGGGGGTAATTATTGGGGGAAACCATCTGAACAGCATGTAGCCCGTTCCTTAAAAGAAATCTTCACTAATAATTTTCAAGCAGGTTACATTAATAACATCAGAGCGGATATTAGAGAAAACCTGCCAAAATTAGGAAATGAACTTTCGTACTTTAACCTTATTTAATGTGCTTTAAAATCTCGGAAGCCACTGCCCGTGCCAATAGGGGAGGAACAGCGTTGCCTACTAAAGTATATTGTGGCACTTCTGTTTTTCTATTATTGCCTCCTGTAGAGCGTTTCCCTTGAAATACAAATGAATCATCGAATGATTGTAATCTTGCCATCTCCCTTACTGTTAAAGACCTTGGGGAGTTGTAATGGATATAGTCATCGGCAATTGTCATAACCGTTGGGCTTTGCCCATCAGCCTTGAGAACATTATAATTTCTTTTATTAGTTGCCAAACCATGCTGATTTAGCTTGCTCTGAGCTTTTTTGTAATCTCCGACTTTTCTAATAATATCCAAACGTTTTACTACATCATCGTTTTGATTACTGGTTTTATGATTGTGCAAAATATCATAAGATTTTTCCCCAGTTTCTAATGCTTCTATATTTCGGACATAAAAAGGCTTGGAAATATTTTGAAATCTTTTATTTAGCCTACCTTCTTTACTCCAGTCCGAAAAAGTCTTTCCTTTTTTCAGGTCTATTCTTCCTTCAATATTTCTCTTATTTACCAAGCGCATCATTTTTTCAGATGTTCCATTATATTGCTTGGTAATATCCACTGATTCATAATGGTGTGCCTCTTCATCATTACCAATGAAGTCTAAATCATATAAGGCTTCAAAAACAGTTACTTTATCATCCTCCTCAACTGTAGGAGGAATTTCAGAAATAAATTTTTGGTCTTTTCTACACCCAATGAACAATACCCGTTCTCTATTTTGAGGGACACCATAATTAGAGGCATTGGCAACAAAAGGCTTTTCTATTTTGTAGAGTCTAATGCTTTCTACAATCCCTGTCAATTCATCCTCTTGCTTGGGATTACAAAACTTCTTACTAAACTGTAGTGCCTCATCTAGATTAAATGTATAAATCTGTAAAGCAATTATGATGTCATTACAAGCCTTAGAATACTCTTCTGTAATGTTTAATTCATCAAAGGCCCTCTCTATTTTTTTGATGATTTCTGTTGCATCTAATTCAGTAAGAAAGTCATTGAAATATGCTACAAAATAATCGTTATCAATATTGCAAAAATCCTTTTCACGGATAATTTTTCTTTTTAAAACTTCCCACTCTTTATTTCTCTGCAATAAATTAAACCCATGCCTGATTGTACTTATTCTTTGGTCGGTTTTACTTGTTTTATAGTCAACTATCTTAGGGGTAAGTTGCCTAAATTTAGATTCTACAGCTTTTATAAAAACTTCTTTTGCTTCCTCTGTTTTTTTATCGCTAAATCGTTCTATTTCTATTCGTCTAATCAAGCAGTCAATTAAAAAATCATCATCTTTATTCGTCCCCTTTAAGCTCTTGATAAAGGCGGTAAGTTTTGGGATATTTTTAATATCAACTATCGAATTTATTTCTTCAAGTATAATGTCTTTTATTTTTCCACCCTCCTTGGTTAGAATGCCCTTTACATTCTCCATCACAAAGTATTTAGGTTGTAAAACCTTTATTACCTCAAGGTAGTGAGAAAACAAATCATCTTTTTTGTCAAATTTTTTGCGCTTTCCTGCTAAACTGAAACTTTGACAAGGAGGTCCTCCACAAACTACATCTACTTCTCTATCCCCAATTTTTGCGAGTAGATTATCCAAAAAATCAGGTTCTGTTATATCTTGGCATAAAAACCCAGCATCTAAACCCAATTGATGATTGTATCTGACAATATGAGTCAGCTCACAGTTGTCATTAATATCATTGGCAACTAAGAAATTAAAGAATTTATTACCTACCTCTGCCTGTAAAAAGCCTTCGCTAAACCCTCCTGCCCCAGCAAATAAGTCCACAAATGTAAATGCCTTACCATATAATTGTGTTTGCTCTCTGACTATATTAATGTTATGATCTTCTTTGTAGCTATTCACAAAATCATTTAACTTATCTTTAATTTCCTTATTTGTGAATGTCTTTTTATAAGGGCGGTTTAATAATTCCTCTGCTCTTTCTTTCAGATAATTAAGATAGTGGTTGATTTCAATATAGTTTTCAGCTGTTTCCTTGACCAGTTGCTTATCTTTATCAAAATCTTCAGGCTTTATTTTTTCTCCAGTTGAATTTTTAATTTGCTCGCCATTGCAATTAATTCTTAAATGGATTGGAGAAAGACCTCTTTTATCTGATTTATCTAAGTAGAAATTTATTGTTGCCATAACTTATTTTTTACGGACATATTAGCGGACACGGACAAATTTACGGACATTTTTATTCTAGACAAGTCTAGTCTTATTTTAATTTAAAATTCTTACGATTTGGGTTAAAAAAGAGAAGTTTGACACAAAACTATATATCTATGTTCCCCTTTCGATGGCTCACGGCATATAGTCTCAAATCATGGTAACAAATTGAAACGAAATGAACTCCTACAAAAGTTATTTATAACAATCGAATTCGGCATTACTAGCTTATACTGTATCCACAAGTTTTAGCATCCAAAGTTGATATAATTCAATCCACAATTACGATAGGGAGGGAATTAAAGGGGAGTTTGTTTAGAGTACTAGGGGAAATCCCAAAACCCTAACAAGAAAATTGAAACCAATTCGAACCCCAAACGCTATGACAAAAAAGCTACTGTGATTTAGCTGACTTATAAAAAAGCCAATAAAAGCACTTATTAGAAGCTTTTTCTCAATTACTTTGCAGCATGAACACGTTCGAAGATTTCAAAATCAAAAAGCAATTACAGAATGCAATTGCCGATTTAGGGTTTGAAAAGCCAACTCCAATTCAACAGGAGTCTTACTCTACCATTCTTGGGGGTTCCGATTTTGTAGGAATTGCACAAACTGGCACCGGGAAAACCATGGCTTATTTACTGCCTATTTTACAGGATTTAAAGTATTCAGACCAACCACATCCGAGGGTGTTAATCTTGGTGCCTACCCGCGAACTAGTCATTCAGATAGTAGAGCAAATCGAAAAATTATCGGCTTACCTCAGCCTAAGAGTATTAGGGGTTTATGGGGGTACTAATAACATAAACCCTCAAAAAAGAGCCATTACCAAAGGTTTAGATATTATTGTGGGTACTCCCCGACGATTGTACGACCTCGCCCTTTCTAATGTGTTACGCCTAAAATCAATCAAAAAACTAGTGATTGATGAAGTCGACATTATGCTTGACTTTGGCTATAAAACGCAGCTAAAAAATATTTTTGATCACCTACCCGAAAAACGGCAAAATATCCTTTTTTCTGCCACCATG
>CAZFQW010000093.1:0-9427 GCA_964521225.1 uncultured Roseobacteraceae bacterium | reverse complement strand
TCAAGACCTACTTTCTGAAGCTCACCTGCCACATGATATGCCTGCCATAAAGCAAGTTTGCTTGCTCTAGTACCAATTCTAATTACTTTCAAAGTGTATTTATTTATGAGATGTTTGTTTTAACTCGCTTACCTATAAATTCAATTATTTTATCTAACTCATCAGGGTGGAACCAAGTGAATTCTTTATCTTTTCTAAACCAAGTTAACTGCCTTTTTGCATATCGTCGACTGTTTTGCTTTAAAAATCGAATGGTTTCGTCCCAATCGCAAACGCCCTCCAAAAAATTGAAAACTTCTTGATAGCCTACAGTTTGTAAAGCATTTAAATGCTTTAAAGGGTAAAGATGCGTAGCTTCTTCTAAAAGTCCTTGCGCAAGCATCCAATCCATCCTTTTATTAATTCTGTCATATAACTCTTCTCTATCTCTGTTTAGCATAATTTTGACTGCTATAAAAGGACGAAGCTTTTTCTCTCCTTTTCGAAAAGAAGAGAAAGGTTTACCAGTAAATTCTATGACCTCCAAGGCACGCATTAACCGCTGAGGGTTGTTTAAGTCAACGCTGTTATAATATTCAAGGTCTTTTTCTTTTAAAGCTTCTTGTAATGCTTCAATACCTTTTTTTTTAAAAGAATGAATGAGATTAGTACGCACTTCTTCAGAAACTTTTGGTAAAGTATCAAAGCCTTCGCAAACAGCTTTAATAAACAAGCCGGAACCACCTGTAAGAATCGCTATATCGCTATGCTGATGAATATTTGCGATGCAATTTAAGGCCTCTTTTTCGTACTGCCCTACATCGTAATCATCGTGAATAGAAATGTTATTAATAAAATGATGCGTTACTCCGCTCATCTCTTCCACAGTAGGTTTTGCAGTTCCTATTTCCATTTCTTTATAAAATTGTCTAGAATCCGCAGAAACAACCTCTGCCTTATAAAACTTCGCTATTTTAATACATAACTCTGTTTTACCAACTGCCGTAGGCCCTGCTATAACAATCAAAAATTTACTTGGCATAATGCGTTGTCTGATAGTAATTTTGTTAAAAATTGATAATCTACAATTTTATAACCTTACATATACATGCAATTAGTCATTGATATAGGAAACAGCAAAACTAAGGTAGGATATTTTGAAGGAACTAACTTTCTAAAAAAAGAAGAAATTGATTCTTTAGCTAGTTTTCAAAAAATCTTCGGAAAAACACCCCCTAAACACATTGTAATTGGGAAAGTAGGAGTAGATAGAGCAGCAGTTATATCTTGGCTACAACAAAAAAATGTTTCTTTTTTTTGGGTTGATTCTATGACGAGAACACCTTTGAAAATCCTCTACAAAAGCCCCCATACTTTAGGAGTTGATAGGATTGCAGCAGCAGTAGGGGCTTGGGTTACATTTTTGCACAAGGCCGTTTTAGTGATTGATTTGGGCAGTTGTATCACCTACGATTTAGTTACTGCGAACGGCGAGTACTTAGGGGGAGCGATTTCCCCGGGTATATACCTGCGTTACAAGGCGATGTCAACCTTTACAGCAAACCTACCAGCTCTAAAATTTGATGGATTTCCCCCTTTAATTGGGCGGTCAACAGAAGAATGCATGCAGTCGGGGGTAGTAAACGGTGTTTTATTTGAAATAGAAAAAATGATAGAAGCATACAGAAAAGAAATAGGTGATTTTGAGGTAATTCTTACCGGAGGAGATTCAAATTTTTTTGAATCTAAAATAAAAGCTAACATCTTTGTAAATCAAAATTTAATCTTAGAAGGATTAAATACAATACTATTATCAAATGTCAGTGAGATTTAATTCACTCTTTGCGCTACTAATTGTTTTATCAATCCAGCAAGCAATGGGTCAGGGGAGTAACTCCCCTTATAGCATTTTAGGCTTAGGAAAACCTGTACCAGTTCAGAATATTAGAACCATGGGTATGGGAGGGGTAAGTGTGAGTAATGGCAGTGGGCTATACAGCAACTTCATGAATCCTGCTTTACTACCCCATAATAAGCTTACAGTTTTTGAAGCGGCCTATTTAGGAGAATATAAGCAATTGAGCGACCAAAGCACAGTCCAAAATTCTTTTGGAGCCAATTTAGGATACCTAAACTTTGCCTTTCCTGTAAATAATAAATGGACGTTAGGAGTGGGTTTACGCCCTCTTTCTGCGGTTAATTATACGGTGTCGAGGCTCGAAAAAATACCAAACAGGCCCGCTTTTGTAGAATATAAATTCGAAGGGAGTGGAGGGCTTTCCCAAGTATTTTTCTCTAACGGATTTAATATCTGGAAAGGACTTTCAGTAGGTTTAGAAATACAATATATTTTCGGGTCTATCAATTCCGATTCTAAGTCAATTCTTAACGATGGCTCTAATGAGTATATCGTAGGTGTGTTCGAGAGAGCCAATTACTCGAAAGTAAACCTAAAAGGTGGGTTAATTTATATTATGAATTTAGGCGAGAAATATCTCTTGAACTTCGGCGCAACCGTTCAACCAAAAGTAAACATAACCACCTCTCAGTTGCTTTCAACTCAACGAAGAACCCTAGAAAACATAAAAGTACAGGTTGATACGTTAAATTTTGTTACTGACCAAGAAGTGGTTTACCCCTCATCATATAGTTTTGGCGTTAGCTTAGAAAACACGGGTAAACTTCTAATAGGAGCCGATTATACTATGGAAAACTGGTCGCAGTATAAGACTACAGAAAGGCAAAATCCCCTAAAAGATGGTTATAGAATTGGCGCAGGAATTGAATACACTCCTGATTATGGTTCTGTAAACGGTTACTTAAAGAGAATTACATTGAGGGCAGGTGTTCAGTACGAACAATCTCCCTTAAATATATCAGACAATCAACTAGAAGATCGAAGCGTTACTTTTGGAGTCTCCTTACCAGTAGTAAGAAATTTCTCTAGTGTTTCATTAGCATTTCAATATGGAGAGTTAAGTAGTAATTCTACTGAGCTAATTTCTGAGAAATATTTTCGGTTCAACTTAGGTTTAACCATCAACGATCGATGGTTTATTAAAAGAAGAGTTAATTAAAACAATCACAATTATGAAAAAAGAATTTTTGATTGCCCTCTTGTTCATTTTTGGTACAAATTTACTATTTGCTCAAAATGACGAAGAAAGAGGTGATGAAAGCGATGATGCAACTGCTATTGCAAGTGAAGTCGGTAAAAACTGTGAAAACGGTTGGTGCTATGGCGAAGATCCTGGCGTAACAAAAGAAAAGTATGCTTTGTATAACGATGCTTTCAAAATGAAAGACTATGCAAGTGCAAAAGAACCGTATGAGTGGTTACTTGAAAATGTGCCTTACCTTAATAAAAGTTTGTATATCAATGGTGTAAAACTTTATAAAGGTTTATTGAAAAAGGAAACAGATGAATCTAAAAAAATAGAACTTCAAGATAAGATTCTAATGCTTCACGACGAAAGAATTAAATACTTTGGTCAAGCAGCAAATGTAATGGCAAGGAAAGGAACTTTAGCTTACACCTACTTAAGCAAAAGAGATGATAAGGATTATAAAGAAGAATTATATAACCTTTACAATGAAATCCTGACACTTAATGGAAATGAGACATCCCGTTCAAACCTTACCTTTTTAATGGTAATGGCAGTGAACATGAAAGTTAAAAAGAATATTACTGAAGAAGACTTAATGAACAAATACGAAGAAATCTCTGAAGTGATAGACCATAATATTACCAACAGCAGTGGCGATGATAAGGACAAGTGGGGAAAAACACAGGATTCAATCAACGGATATTTAACCAAAGGAATCGATATTTCTTGTGATTTTGTGAGGGAGAAAATGGGCAATGACATTAGAAATAACCCCGACGATGTAAAGTTGATGAAGCGAGCTATCAAATATATGCTTACAGCAAAGTGCCTTGACGATGAGTTATTTATTGTAGCTGCTAAAAACTTGAATGCAAAAGAGTCTGATCCAGGTTTAGTGAAAATTATTGCAAACGATTACCTAAAAAAAGAAGAGTATAACGAAGCAATAACATGGAAAGAAAAAGCAATTGAGTTAGCTTCTGAAGAGCCATCAAACATGGCTGAGCTAACTTTAGACATTGCAAAAATTGAAAGTAAACAAGGTAAAAAAGGAGCGGCAAGAACTAGAGCTTTAAAAGCAATTGAGTACGATAATTCGGTAGCAGGTGAGGCTTACTCGATGATTGGTAACCTGTACATGTCAAGTGGAAAAGATTGTTTTGATGCCAACCCTGTGAAATCTAGAGCATGTTACTTAGCTGCTTACGATATGTATGCAAAAGCAGGGGACAATAGTGGAATGGGTAGAGCTAAAAGTCAATTCCCTTCAATCACTGATATTTTCTCTTTAGGAATGAAAGAAGGTGACGCAATAGATGTAGGTTGCTGGATTGGCGGTTCTACTACAATTCGCAAGAGACCCTCTGAATAATTCACAAAAGGAGACTTAAAATCTGAAAAAGTATTAATTTAATCTGTAGAGGTTTTCATATAAGCAAGAAAGCGTTTAATCTGCCAACTGAAAGGCGTTAAGCGCTTTCTTTTTTAGTAAAAAAATATCGTTACTGTTCAGCACATCTGTACTTATATCCTAAAGAATGTAAGTACTTTACGATAAATCCTATCTTACATACTGAAGCGCGTTTTACAGTTAAAGTTCGCATTGTGCTGAATAGTTACAAAATATCTTTAAAATCATGTATAAAATCAGATTATTACCCCTTACTTTCATTATAGCAGTTGCTATATTTTCTTCCTGTTCTAATGATACTCCTATCAAAAATTTTGACGAAGCAGAGAAAATATTAAATAACGAACGGCCAATGTACACCTTCCGAAATATTGGTACACTCTATACCGAAGAAACCAAGAAAGTAATGAAGGTAAACGCACCGTTACAATATAGGTACGAGAATGGTGATGAGAGATTTCCCAATGGTATTGATTTGGAACGCTACGACAAAAAAGAAGGCGTAATGACCACTCTAGTGGCAGACAGTGCCTATTACAATTTTGAACAGGATATTTATAAAGTGATGGGGCATGTAGTAGTAGTGAACCTTGAGAAAAAGCAAAAGCTTGAAACAGAACTTTTAAACTGGGATAGAAACAAAGAAGAAATTTATACAGATAAAGATGTTAAAATTACTGACGAGTACCAGGTGATAAATGGTAAAGGGATGCGTGCCAATCAAGATTTTAGCGAGTACTCACTTACCGAAGTAACAGGAAGTGCCGCAGTAGGTAGGAACTAATTGAGGAGTAATTAACTTTAGCTTAAAGTAAATGCATTTTAAAACCATTCTATTGACCCTGAGTGCCGTTGCATTCATTATAGGCGTTCACCAATCTTTGATATACGGCTTTTTCGAAAGCTACTGGCTCTTTATGAGTTCAGGCTTATTTTTTTTATGGTATCAGTATAAAAAGAACAAACTGGCCGCTCTCAGGAAAACCCCACCTACTAAGAACAAAAATAAACAGAAGAAAAAGAAGACAAAAAGGTGACATCCTTAGCATCATTTGCCCTCACACAAAAAATTTATGAAAAGAGATAAAAATAAAAACAGAAAACTAAGAAATAATAACAGATTTAGCACCTCTAAAATCACTGGAGTTGTTACCCCCAACACTATCGTTAACTTATTAGATAAGAAACCTCAGCAACGATACTCAGTGAACCAAATCGCAAAATACTTTAAAGTATCGGGCAGCTTGCCCAAAAAAGAACTAAAGATAGTACTAGAATCCTTGGCTGCGCAAGGCTCTATCTTACAGTTTTCTACCAAATACTACCAATCAGCCAAAAACATAGTTCATATCACAGGAACGGTTGACCATGTAAATCCAAATTTTGGGTATATCATATCAGAAAGCTTAGAAAATGATGTGTGGGTAAGTACTCGAAACTTAAAAGGAGCCATACATGGCGATGAAGTAGAGTTTGTGGTATACGAAAGCGAAAAAAAGGGTAGAGACGAAGCAGAAGTAAAAAGGGTATTATATCGAAAAAACACTCAAATGGTTGGTAGAATAGAGCTTTCTACTCGGTATGCTTTTTTTGTGCCGAACAACCGAAAAATTTATACTGATATTTTCGTTAGTAAAGCAGATACAATGGAGGCAGCTCATGCCGACCGTGTAATTGTAGAAGTAACAGACTGGGCGGTAAACAACGGAAATCCAGAAGGAAAAGTGATAAAAGTACTAGGAGCCTCGGGAAACAACGATGCAGAAATTCATGCAATTATGTTTGAGTACGGTCTGCCATTTGAATTTCCCGAAGATGTAGAAGCTGCCGCCGATAGAATCCCCGAAGTAATTCCCAAAGAGGAAATTGCAAAGCGTAGAGATTTACGGTCAGTAACCACCTTTACAATAGATCCAGAAAACGCCAAAGACTTTGATGATGCGCTTTCTATCCAAAAACTAGAAAATGGCAATTGGGAAATAGGAATTCATATTGCAGATGTTACCCATTATGTACGCCCTAAAACCAAAATCGAAGAAGAGGCTTACCAACGTGCTACCTCTGTGTATTTGGTCGATAGGGTAGTGCCTATGTTGCCTGAAAAGCTTTCGAATAAACTTTGTTCACTCCGCCCTCATGAAGATAAATTGTGCTTTTCGGCAATTTTTGAGTTAAACGAAGAAGCTCATATCGTACAAAAATGGTTTGGCAGAACGACCATTCATTCAGACCACAGGTTTACCTACGAGCAGGCGCAAGAAGTGATAGAAAGCAAAGAAGGAAATTATGCCGAAGAGTTAGAACTACTCAATACATTAGCCTATAAACTAAAAAATGACCGATATAACAACGGGGCAATCTCTTTTGAGTCGGTAGAATTTTATTTTCAGCTCGATGAAGATGGAACGCCGCTAGGAATGCAGCCCAAAGAAAGAAAAGATGCCCACAAGCTAATTGAGGAATTTATGCTTATGGCAAACCGAGAGGTAGCCACTTTTGTCTATAAAAATCGCAAAAAAGAAAGCGATGAACCCAAAACAATGGTTTATAGAACGCACGACTTGCCAGACCAAGAGCGCTTAGAAAGCTTTGCCTTTTTTGCCAAAAGATTAGGATATAATGTTTCTACAAACCGAGAAAGTCTTGCAAAATCTCTAAACAAACTCAATGTTGAAGTAGAAGGAAAACCGGAGCAAAATATACTGGAAAGCCAAGCAATAAGAGTAATGGCAAAAGCAAAATATACGACCGAGCCTATTGGGCATTATGGTTTAGGTTTTGCCCATTATACGCACTTTACTTCGCCTATTCGCCGATACCCCGATATGATGGCGCACCGTTTACTACAACATTACCTAGAGGGTAACGGAAGCGTAGAAAGAGCACCGTATGAAGAAAAATGTAAGCATTCTTCTGAAATGGAAAAAAGAGCAGCAGATGCTGAAAGGGCATCTATTAAGTATAAGCAAGTGGAGTTTATGCAAAAGTTCTTAAATGAAGAAATGGAAGGTTTTGTATCGGGCACTACCGAGTGGGGGATGTTTGTAGAATTGAAAGAAACAAAATGCGAAGGCATGATACGATTGGCTTCTATACCAGGCGATTATTATTATTTCGATGAAGAAAATATGCAAATTGTAGGCAGAAAAACGGGCGTTACTTATATGCTTGGCGATGATGTGAAAGTAAAAGTTTTTGCTACGAATCTGGATAAGCGTACTATTGACCTTGCTTTAGTGCTTTAAGGAACGCTGAATTACTAATTTTGAGTATTTTTATAACTGGTCGTTCGTAATTCAAAACTTACTGGACAATGATGAAAATTAAGGAGAAAAATAAGATTTTATCGCACGTAGAAGTACTTCGTAAAATTAGAAGAATTGCTTTTGAAATATATGAGCACAATTTTGAGGAAAAAGAAATTGTAATTGCAGGTATTAAAGATACAGGCTATAAACTCGCACAGCTACTAGCAGAGCAAGTTCAAGAAGTATCGTCCATTAAATGTGAGTTAGCTGAAATTACTTTAGATAAAAGTGCCAATTTGCAAAGCGAGGTAACCGTAACCCTAGGCGCAGCGGCACTTACCAATAAGGCGGTAGTAATTGTAGACGATGTGCTTAATACAGGGAAAACAATTGTACATAGCCTAAAACCTTTCCTTAAAATTCATATCCGAAAATTGCAGGTGGCTGTATTGGTAAACCGTGGGCATCGTACCTTCCCCTCGTCGCCCGATTTTGTAGGGTATGAACTTTCTACAACGGTAAACCAGCATATCGAGGTCGATTTAATGACCAATGACAACTTTGCTGTTTATTTATCTTAAGTAGCACGACAAAAGTTTTCGATATCCGTCGGACGAGTATAATTGTAAAACTATCTATCTCTTCAGGCTAAAATTTACCTGTCAGAAACTCGTCCTATAAATTAACATAGGTTAAGCACTTAAGCCTAAAAACGCCATTATCCGACCTTAAAAATACCTAGCTGAATGCCAAACAATAAAGAAATGAAAAAGGCATTTAAACAAACTGCGGAAATTAAGTTTAATTGCATGGTCAATTTAAAATCTGCTTTGGTTTCGTCTTTCAGTACTTTTAAAAACCACTGACCAAAAAATAACAGTACAGGCAAAAGAAAAATCGGAAAAAAGAGAGCTGCTAATTGCCCAAATTGAGTTGAGAAATAATAGATAAATCCACCTGTTGTTCCACCGAAAAAAATCCCCGTAAAAAGGAAAGTCCCTTTTATTCCCAATATTCTGCTAATGGTTAAATCGCCTCGTTTAGCATCTTCTTTATGCTGATAAATCTGTGTCATGGGGTAAGAACCTAACAGCATAGCGGTGCTCAATATCGCTGGGAATAAATGCTCCCACAGTAAAAGCTCGGAAAATAATAAGCCTAAATGGGCTTGTTTTACCATGGCATAAGTAAACGCCCCTTGAAACAAACACACTACTAACCAACCAATAACGGGGTATTTTTTTAGCCTGATTTTATCTGAACTGTACGCTTTGGAAACTAAGCCATAAACAAGCATCATTAGTGCAAACTTCCAGCTAATCAAAAAGCCGAGTAAAACAGCAATTGCATCGAACAGCAGCGCAGCATAATACAGCTCTTTATCGACAGGAGGTGGTTTTTCGAGCCCGCCAATACTTTCTTCATCTTGGGATCATTCAAATTTTCAACTTCGGCCAAAGGTGTAAGGCCAAAACCATTTCGAACATTGATGGATTCGGGATAGGTTTGAATCAAGAGTTGCACAATTTCAAGGCTACCTCCGTGATTACATGCGTAGTGAACGGCCAGCTTATCCTGATCATCCTTGATCTGTGAAGCTCGAGGGTATACTCGGAGAAGTGTACGGATGACGCGTTCGCTGGAGTTCCGACGGCAAGCATGATGAATTGGAAGGCGGCCCT
>CAZFQW010000092.1:0-9441 GCA_964521225.1 uncultured Roseobacteraceae bacterium | reverse complement strand
TTGCCCTAAGTCGATACTTACTTGGTTGAGTTTGTTCAATAATGCCTGGTTGCCCGCCGTTGGTGCCATGGCAGGGTAGCTATCGGTAAAAGTAATTTTAGCAGAGGTTTGTGGTAAGTGTTTCTCTACAATAGCACGCATTTTTGCTCTAGTATTTTCTTTTTGGTCTTCTGAAATAAATCGCAAGCCACCTTTTACAATTGCTTTTTGGGCAACCACATTGGTTTTACCAAAAGCAGTGCCTCCGCTTGTTTTGGGGTCGTACTCTACGAAAGTTCCTCCCATTAAAACGCCTGGGTTGAAAGTTAAATATTGTTCTCCTTTTACTTCTTCGTAAAAATCATTCAGAATTCTAGCTACTTCGAAAATAGCTCCAGCACCCACTCGCTCGTTAAATACACCTGCCGAATGCGCTCTTTTTCCTTCTACTTCTAACGCCCAACCCGAAGAACCCCTACGGGCTACCGTAGCATAATTAAACCCCGTTGAGGTTTCAAAACCTAAGGCAATATCGCTCCGTTTTGCTGCTGCAATTAAATCTCTCCTGCTTATTTCTAAAGGAGAACCTGAGCTTTCCTCGTCGCCGGTGTAGGCAACTATTATTTGGGCATCGTTTAATAAACCATTTTCGCGTAGGGCTTTTAGCGCATAGAGCACAATTACATTTCCGCCTTTCATGTCGTTACCGCCCGGTGCATGGGCGGTGCTATCATTAATCATCTTAAATTCTTGAAACGGACTATCTTTTTCGAAAACGGTATCTAAATGCCCTATCAATAAAAGTTTCTTCCCTTTGTTGCCCTTTGTTTCAGCGAAGAAGTGCCCTGCACGATTGATTTCAGCAGGCATAGGAATCCATTCAGTATCGAATTTGATGGCATCGAACCCTGCTTTAAAAGCCATTCCTACCTCTTTTACGCCTTCGAGGTTGAGCGTACCGCTATTGATATTGACTACTTTTTTGAGAAATTCTATCGCTTCAGTATTATTTGATTCAATACTTTTTAGAATCTTCTTTTCGTTTTTTGAAAGTTTCTGAGAGAAAGCACTAGCGGCCACAAACAGTAAGATTAATGCGGAAAATAAATACTTCATGATAATTATGTTTTGTAGAATAATATAAAATTTAATCAAATTTACTGCAACATGAATTTATTTAACAGCGGATAAGAATTTTCCGAAAGTTATTGAAGTTTCGAGTTGAAAATTAATCACCTCTCAAAAATTAAACTTTCCGAAAGCGAGTTGCAGTACAGCGTTGGTAAGTGCTCAGACAAAATTAATTTGTATTGAAGAGGAGGTAACTGTCTGGAAACAAGATACTGTTTTTTAAATTAAATCAGGACGAGTTCTTATCCTAAAAAAGCAGTAGTCATTCGCCTATTTTATCTCAAAGTCTAACATCACCTTTCCTTCAATAGCGGCTTCGAGTCGGTCGCCAACTTGGATAGGCCCCACGCCTTCGGGAGTGCCGGTAAATATTAAATCGCCTTTTCGCAATGTGATGAATTTAGAAATGTAAGCAATAATTTCTGGTATTTTGAAAAGCATATCTTTGGTATTACCAGCTTGTTTTACTTCTCCATTTATCTTTAAATCAAAATTGAGGTTTTGGATGTCGGCATAGTTACTCGCAGCTACAAAGTTAGAGATTGGCGCTGAGCCATTAAACCCCTTTGCCAATGTCCAAGGAAGCCCTTTTGTTTTTGCTTTTGCCTGTAAATCTCTTGCTGTGAAATCGATACCGATGCCAATTTCCTCGAAATATTTATGCGCAAACTCAGGGGCTACGCTTTTTCCTTCTTTACAGATTTTCAGAATAATTTCTACTTCATAATGAATTTCATTCGTGTAAGAAGGGTGGTAAAAAGGCTCATTATTCCGAACGATGGCCGTATCGGGCTTAGTAAAAATAACGGGTTCTTCAGGGCGTTCGTTGGAAAGCTCATTTACATGTGCTGCGTAGTTTCTGCCTATGGCTATTATTTTCATTACAATTGATTTTGAATAAGTAATCCGACGAAATTAAGTAAAATATAGATTGGGTTTTTTAGTAAAAACTGATATTTCAACTAAATGAATCGCTAAAAGCGAAACACGCCTCATAATTCTTAATGCATAACTGAACATTTTCTTAGATTTGGGTAATGAATTCATCAATTATGAAAGCAATTATCCCGGTGGCTGGGGCAGGAACTAAGCTGCGTCCTTACACTTACACACAACCAAAAGCCTTAGTCCCTGTTGCTGGAAGAGCTATTCTTGCACATATAGTCGACTATTTGTTAGAGAATGGCATTCAAGAATTTATCTTCATTACAGGGTATATGGGGGTGCGCATTCAAGATTATATGCTTTCGCAGTATGGTGGGTTAGAAAACGTAGAAATGTCGTTCATTATGCAAGATAAAAGGCAGGGTTCTGCGCATGCTGTTGCCCTTGCGCAAAAATTAGTGAAAGAAGACGAACAGTTATTAATCATTTTGGGAGATACCATTGTCGATTTAGACTTACAGGCATTTTTAGCGAGCGAGTATTCTATTGTAGGAATAAAAAAAGTGAAAACGCCAGGGCATTTTGGTATTGCGGAAATCAACCAAGAGAAATTTGTGATTAAAGCCGTTGAAAAACCCAAAATACCAAAGTCGAACCTCGCTTTAGTGGGTATTTACAAAATCCTAAACCTCCCACTTTTTTTTGAGGGAATCGATTGGGTAATGAAAGAAAATATAAAAACAGACGGGGAATATCAATTAACCGATGTGCTAATGTACATGATTGAAAAAGGAGAGAGAATTAAAACAACCACGGTAAATAATTGGTACGATTGCGGAAAAAAAGACAGCCTTTTAGAAGCAAATGCGCTGCTTTTAAACCGGCCCGATTTCCACAGATCCGAGGAACACTCACACGCGCTTAATACCATTATCATTCATCCGGTACAAATTGGAAAAAATTGTAAAATAAGAAATTCTATTATCGGCCCTAATGTAGTAATTGGCGATAACAGCCATATTTCAAGCTGCATCATCAGCGATTCAATTATTGGTTCTTTCAGCGAAATTGAAAGCCTCATTCTTAACCACTCGTTGGTTGGGAACGAATCGACCTTAAAAGGGCTTAGCCAGAGTTTAAATGTGGGCGACGATACCGAAATATCTTTTAGCAGTTAAGCATGAAAAACAGAATTACCACTTTATTTGAGATTGAATATCCTATCATCCAAGCCGGCATGGTTTGGTGTAGTGGTTGGAAATTAGCCTCGGCAATTAGCAATTCAGGAGGATTAGGAATTATTGGAGCAGGCTCTATGTATCCTGAAATTTTGGAAGAACATATCCAAAAATGCAAGCAAGCTACCGATAAGCCATTTGCTGTAAACCTTCCGTTGCTTTACCCCGATATTGAGCAGCACATCGCAACCATCATCAGAGAAAAAGTACCGATTGTTTTCACCTCTGCTGGAAATCCTAAAATATGGACTAGCCATTTAAAAAAACAGGGAATTAAAGTAGTACATGTAGTTTCGAGCCTGAAGTTTGCCCTAAAGGCAGAAGCCTGTGGAGTAGATGCTGTTGTTGCCGAAGGTTTTGAAGCAGGAGGGCACAACGGCAGGGAAGAAACCACTACCTTATGTTTAATTCCCGCCGTACAAAAAGAGTTGGTAATTCCGCTAATTGCCGCAGGGGGAATTGGTTCGGGTAAAACAATGCTCGCTGCCTTTGCATTGGGTGCTGAAGCCGTACAATTAGGGAGTTATTTTGCAATTACCGAAGAGTCTTCTGCGCACCAAAATTATAAGCAAAGAGTTGTGGAAAGCGTTGAAGGTGATACTGTACTTACTATGAAACAGCTTACCCCTGTGCGTTTAATTAAAAACGATTTTTACCAGCAAGTAGCTAGGGCAGAAACGGTAGGAGCAGCAAAAGAAGAACTCGCCCAGCTATTGGGAAAAGGCAGGGCTAAAAAAGGAATTTTTGAAGGCGATTTAATAGAAGGTGAGTTAGAAATCGGTCAGGTTTCCGCCTATTTAACAGAAGTTCGCTCTGCGAAGGAAGCCTTTGAAGCGCTATGGGCCGATTTTATAAAAGAAAAGGAACGCTTTCTGGCAACTCTTGGGTTGATTAGTTGACTTTATTGAATGTACTTTCGCTCTTCTATTTAAAGGATGGAAACAAAATAAACTTTGTGAAAAAGCAAATTTATTTCCTCAACATTTCTATAGAGCTTAATTGTAAAAAAGGGATACTTAAAAATATCAAAAATCATGAATAAAAAAATATTTAATCCGCTATTTACTATTTGTTTATTTCTTTCAGTTTCTGCTTTTGCACAAGACTACAACTATGTAGAGGAGGAGAAGAAAGAAGAAAAGAAGGAAGAACCTAAAAAGGCAGAGGAAAACCAGCCGAAAGACGAAAAACCACCTCTGAAAGACAGAATTTATTTTGGGGGTAATTTAGGGTTTCAGTTTGGGAACATCACCTTTATAGATATTTCGCCACTAGCTGCTTATAAGGTAACCGAACAGCTTCACTTAGGTGCCGGGGTTTCCTATCAGTATTTTAAAGATAGCCGTTTTGTGAACGACTTCTCTTCTACCATTGTAGGGGGAAGAGTTTTCGGGAGATATTTTGTAACGGAGCAGGTATTTCCCCATGTAGAGTTGGAAAGCTTGAGTTTCAAATTCCAAGACAATTTTGGCAGAGAACTCGACAGACAGTGGTACAGCTCGGTATTAGCGGGTATAGGGATTGCCCAACCCATTGGCAAAAGAGGCGCACTCAATGCCTTGGTACTCTACAATTTAAGCTGGAGAAACGATAGATCTTTGCTCTACTCAAGCCCTTGGGTAACCAGAATTGGCTTTACTTTTTAAAAATCAATCACTTAATCACTAACCCACTCATTCACCACCTCACTCACTCAATCATAAGGCCATCTATGGAAAACGTATTCGTAACAGGTTGTGCGGGCTTTATAGGTTCTCACCTCTGCGAAAAACTACTTGCTGCTCATTACAAAGTAGTGGGTATAGACAACTTCGATGCTTTTTATCCGAGGGAAGTAAAGGAAAAAAATCTATCCTCTTTTAAAACTCACCATAACTTTCAGTTTTTTGAGGTCGATTTGGCAGATTTACCTCGCCTTGAGCAAGTATTTACACAAATTGTTCCGCCTGATATAATTGTGCACCTTGCTGCCAAAGCGGGGGTACGCCCTTCCATTGAAGCCCCCCAAGATTACATAGAGCACAACATTACGGCAACTAGAAACCTCTTAGAACTAATGCAGCGACACCACATAAAAAAAATGGTTTTCGCTTCTTCGTCTTCGGTATATGGCAATATGCGCGAAGTTCCCTATCATGAGGAAATGGATGTATCGCAGCCTATTTCTCCCTACGCCTTCACCAAAAAATCGTGTGAGTTGCTCAACTACACTTACCATCATTTATACCAACTAGATATTGTGAACCTGCGGTTTTTTACTGTATATGGCCCTAGGCAACGCCCCGATTTGGCAATCCATAAATTCACGGAACTGATTCACCAAAATAAGCCTATCAGCATGTATGGCGACGGTTCAACCTCGCGCGACTACACCTTCATCGAAGACATTATTCAGGGCGTAGAAAAGGCAATGCAATTTGTTTGGGAGGGCAAAAATATCTACGAGATTTTCAATTTAGGAAATAATGAACCGGTACTGCTTCGAGATTTAATCCGAATGATTTACGAAGCAAATGGTAAAAAGCCCAACATAAAGCAATTACCCATGCAGCAAGGCGATGTAGATAGAACCTACGCCTCTATTGAAAAAGCGAACAAAATGCTAGGGTACCAGCCCTACACAAGCATGAAAGAAGGTTTGCAAAAGTTCACCGAGTGGTACAAGGTAAGCAAGCTTTAAGGGTTTAAGCATTATTTTTGAAATTAGCAGTTGAGCCGGTTGTTTTAAAATAAAAATATGCTGCTATGGCATTTAAAATAAGGGGCTAGGCGAAATTAAGCATCATTTATTTATGCGTTAAAATCCTCATTAGGGGTGTTTTATAATTCACGATTCGTACTTTAAAATTGAACATTCAATTATCATTTCAATATGCTATCTATCAAAAAAAATATTCTTTGGTTTTTTTTACTTCATCTGATTCTAACGAGTTCTTGTGTCAGTTTTAAACCCACTCCTTTTGAATTTACCAAGCCGGAAACCTATCAAAAGGTAAAAGAAGCCCCAGAAATTTCGTATCATATTTATGAGATTAATCCTGATACTGCCGATTTATTATTTGATTACGAAGATTTAAGAGGAAAAGGCATTGCCCCTTTTATGCTCCAAGTAGATAATAATACCAGCGAAAACCTGATTTTTGAAGCCGGACAAATTGCCGGCATGGTTACCAACCAAGAAGTGCACAAAACCACACGCCCTTCTCCGTGGGTTTTTCTTACTTCAGAAGTTTTTGGAGGGACAATTGTGAGTTACCTCGCTGCCTCTAACTGGTATATAGTTGGGGCTGTTTCTGCGGCAACATTGGGGCACGTTGCCTATGTACTAGGCACGAATGCAAAGCGGAGAAAATACATCGCTAATCAAGCCCCTTTAGCGGCTAGAGTACCTGCTAATATTATGGCGGATATTGTCTTTTTTATGGATACTTTGCCTACCGAAAACGCCTATATAAGGCTCATTGGCGAAAACAGTAATAAAATTTATAAGCTGCCCGTCCCTGCCGAAAGAATATACGATGCCCGATTTATTTACATTAATGCGGCAAAAGCAATTAGAGCCGAAAAAGGGCAAACACTGCAAAGCCTCGCAAAAAAATATGCGCTTTCCGAAGACCAAATTTATAGCTACAATGAAGTAACTCCCCCCCGATTCCCCGAACTGCAAGATGGCGACACCGTGTACATCTCCAAAAAAAGGGGGAAAGCCGAAGAGGTAAACCACATTGTACAAGAAGGTGATACCATGAGAAAAATCGCCCATCTCTACGCCATCAGAATGGCAGATTTACACAAAATGAACCGAATGCTTATTGGGCAACAACCTGCCATTGGCGAGGAGATTTTCCTCCGCAAAAAGCGAAAAAATGCCCCTTTACTAAGCATAACAGGTAAAAAAGAAGGGCAGTGGTAATATTTTTTGCTTATTGATAGAGACGCCAATGAAGACGAAAAACTGTTCTATTCTCTAATTGGGAGAACGGAGGATGTTATTTACTCAACTTGTTCCATCTTCCTAGATATGCCTGCAAATAATTGCGTTTCAGTTTTTTATTCAAAAAGGAAGCACTTATTAAACTTTCCACTTGCTCTTTTTTCGATAGCACAGCATCAAAAATAGTTTGTACTTGTTTAGAAGATACTCCCACTTTTTCTGCCAGTAATTCAAACTGCTTTCTCACAGTTCCCTGACTGAATTTTTTAGGGAGTAAGCCTTCTTCTAAGGCAAAGTCTGCATCTTCAATATGGATACGCGTATTGAGTAAATCGTACGCAGGACTCAGCTTAAAATCTCCTTGCACTGTTTCTATCAATGAAAAATTCTTTATATGTGCATCACCATTCGAGAACAAATAATTAAATAGTAGTAGCTTGTAGAGTTTCAATTCTTCTATCTTGTAGGCAGGCACATACTTTTTCAGCACGTTAAACAGTTCGTAGTAATTACCCAAATATTTAAAGCCTTTTCCGTGGGTTTGTGGGGTTCTTTCTAGCAATGTAGCAAAGTCTTCTGTAGAGTGTTTGCTCCCATCCGATTGTACATCAAAACGCTTTGTAATGTATGCGGGTAATCCACTTTCAAAGAAGATTAAAGCATTTTCCGCCGTTTCTACGCCAAATAGCTGCCGAGCAATTTGCATGGTTAAATGCTCGTTGGCGGGCATATATTCTGTATTCTTGCCTATCTGAGGAACAGGCTTCAAAATATGTGTGCCCTGTTCCCCTTCTGCTACTAAACGGAGTTTATTTTTATCGAGAATCATCGAAAACTTCTCTTGTACTCCTGAGATAGATATCCGTTGATGATTTTCATGAAATAATTCTTGGTTGCTTGCAGGGGAAGCGTACGGCAGAATATGGTGCACCTTTTTTCCGTCGAATACTCTTCGCAGGCAAGTGGTACTGTAGCTTGAGTAGCCTTTAGCTAAAGTTCCTGGGCAATGAGTTATGTGTATAGGGTTCATACTGTTGTACTTTTTAAGGTAACAGCACCTATGGTATCGTGGGTTGCCACACTCAATAGAAGGCTAAAATAGTCGTCTTCCTCTATTCGCAACTGATGGCACAAAATGGTTCGGTTGCCTCCTTCGGGGATTAAATTATAGAAGAAAGGAAAGAGGTAGTTGGAGCGAAAGGTCTGATTCGTTTTAGGTAAGGTTAAACTGATTGCAGGCTTTCGACTATCGGCTATCCATTTTGAGTTGTACTGAAAACTAAAGCTTCCATCGTTGTTTTGAGTTAATTTTCCTGCTAACTCCCTTTTGTAAAACACATTAGCACTTCTCATCTCTTCGTATGGGTTACTTTTGTTTTATTTGTAAAATCAATTGCATTCCTAGTATATCAGCGAGCTTTTCTAAGGTATGTAGCGTTGGGTTGGCTTGGTTTCGCTCTATTTTATACAAGGTATTGACGCTTATTTCCGCAAGTTCTGCTAACTGAGCCTGCGTAATGTTTAATATCCTTCGCCTTTCTTTAATACTTGTTCCAATCATATAAAAGCACACTATATTATGATATTTAGGTGATTATAACGATTAAAACTTATTTATTATTCAAATTTCACACTATAATATGATTATGAAGGTTTTTTATTTTACTAGCAACATACCCAAACTGCAAGCAAGCAAACCAATAAGTAAGCTTGCTCCCATGTAAAGCAATGCAACCCCCATTTCCCCTTTCTGAATCAGCAAGATATTTTCGTAAGAAAAGGTTGAAAAGGTAGTGAACCCACCACAAAAACCTGTGGCAAACAGTAAACTCCAAGCTTTGTCTGCCTGCGTGTTTTTAGAGAGCCAAGCTAAAATTATCCCTATTAATAAACACCCTAAAATATTAACGGTAAATGTCCCTATGGGGAAATTTTTTAGGGTAAGTATTTCTCCCATTGCTCTTCCTACCAAATAGCGAACGACGCTTCCAATCCCCCCGCCAATAAATACTAAAATTAAATGTTTCATTTTTCTGTCCAATGAAAGTGGCTTTCAATTTTCTTCGCAAACTAACTCATTTTAAGTTAATTTATGGGTGTAATTATACCTAAACGCTTACATTCATTATCATGAAAAATAGACTTTTCATTACATTTTTGCTCTTTCTTTCAATTCAAACGAGCTATGCTCAACGCATGAGAGCGAGAGAAATGGACATAAAAATCGGGCTAATCTCCACCGGAAAATGGAATGCAATTACCGATGTTGCAGGG
>CAZFQW010000091.1:0-9507 GCA_964521225.1 uncultured Roseobacteraceae bacterium | reverse complement strand
ACTGCACAAAGCCAAACGCCATGAGAAACGTGATGAGTAAGAACAACATAAACCTTGGGTTTAAGTAAGCTTTTACCTCTTTTCTTTTTTTTATTTCTGTCTGATATTCTACATTCCCGTTTTCGGGAGCTTCGTGTTCTTCCCAACTTCTTGAAACATACCAAAAGTAAATTGCGGCGAGAATACAGCTAACGCCGTCAATCCAAAAGAGCCAGTCGTAGCTCAAATAACTGGCAATAAAGCCTCCTAATGCAGGGGCAGCACTAAAGCCTAAATTGATGGCTAATCTTAAAAATGCCATGGTTCTGCCTGTTTCTTCTGGCACTACATAACTACCGACGGCGGCACTCATGGCAGGGCGATAGGCTTCTCCAAAAAGAGCTGTTAAAAAAATGAGTGAAAATAAGGGATAGAAAGTAGTAGTATATTGAAGGAAAATCAATAAAATACCGCTGATGAGTAAACTATAAACAATTACGATGTTTGCCCCCAATTTATCGGAAAGTTTGCCCCCTAAAAATGAGCCGCCCAAAGAGCCAAATCCAAATGCACCCGCTAAAAAACCGGCATCTTTTAAATCGAAGTCGAGCACAGTGGTAAGGTAAACAGTTAAAAAGGGGAGTACTAAAGTACCTAAGCGATTAATAAATGTCAGAATGGCTAAATCCCAAACTTCGCGAGAATGCCCAGTATACGATGCACGGTAAAGTTCATAAGTTTTCAGAAAAACGTTTGACATTTAGTAAATAGATAGGTGCTGTTTATAAATTTGAGTGAAATTAAACAACAAAGCTGTAATCTGCTTCATAGAATTACGCTATAATTTTATACCTACAACTAATAGCAGCTTTTTGAAAGTAATAAGTAGTTGATTACCAGTACTTAAAAAATATAAAGGTTTGTCTGCTTACCTGCTCAGACGAAATTAAGTAGCATTTATTTTTGAGGTAAAACACTTGAAATGAATATTTTAATAATTCGTTATTCTTAATTTAAAGTTGAACATTTACTTACCTTGTATACACCAATTATAAAATAATGTGAACTAGGGGTTATAATCTTCTTTTTTGAGCCTAAAGAACAAATTTTGGTGTCATTCTGAGCTTGCGAAGAATCTAACAATAGGCACAGTAAATATTATCATAGTTCTCTTCCTACAATCGAGATGACAAAAAAAACATGTTTTTTGCTCAGTTTTTTTGGTTGCATTCGTCTTTTTAAGAGCATGTTTAAGTTTTTGTAAGCATTTGAAAATAAGAAATTTAAAGAGCGCAGGCACGAAAATCCAGCGGGGGTTAGGGTGGGTATGAAGGGTGGAAGCTTTGGATTTTCTTGATTTTTTGGTTCGTTTTTCATCAAGGAAAAATGAACAAATGCTAAGACAACGTTACACAAATTATTATTTTATGATAATTCGTTTTTAAGAAATTAAATTTTTAAACATGCTCTAAACCCTAATCCGCATAAATAATTATTGAATAACTTTCAGTTTTAGCACTAACCAAATTTGATTATGGGAAAAAAAATGGAAAATATAAATTCAGTGAGCAGAGAGTTCATTGAAAAACAAAAAATGTTCTTTGTAGGAACAGCAGGAATTGATAGTAAAATTAATGTGTCTCCAAAAGGGATGGACACCCTGCGGGTATTAAGCGAAAATAGATTGATTTGGCTAAACCTTACGGGGAGTGGTAATGAAACAGCAGCCCACTTACTCGAAAATGATAGAATTACAATCATGTTTTGCGCCTTTGAAGGTGCGCCACTTATTTTAAGGGTTTATGGTAGGGCAAAAGTGATTCATAAAACCGATTCGGCTTGGGACGAGTTGTATCAGCATTTCCCCGACATTGCAGGTGCTCGGCAAATTATTGATATCGAAGTAGAACTGGTGCAGCATTCTTGTGGCTTTGCTGTTCCCTTGTACGATTTCCAAGGAGAACGCAGTACATTAAAAGAATGGGCGCAAAAAAAAGGAGAGGAAGGGATAAAAGCATATCAAAAAGAAAAAAATAACCTTAGCCTCGATGGTAAACCGACAGGACTCCCCGGTGTATAAGAAAAGAGGTGTTACTACGTTGTGATAGCATTAATATTATTCAACGACCTACAATTAAAATCTGCAAAAAATTATAAGTATGAAACTGTCTACTACCTTTTTTAAATATTGCTTCGTATTCATTTTATTGATTGAATCCTTTGCCGCAAATGGGCAAATAATTCAGTTTGAAGAAGATTTTGGGGAGTTATTTGTAGAAGTGCAAATGAAAAGCGTTTTTCCCGATTCTAAAACGTTCCCGGACTGTATCCCTAAAAAGTCGGTAAGGGAAATAACGGCACTTTACAATTCTAATAAAGGCCGCCCCGATTTTAGTCTTAGAAACTTTGTTTATTCAAATTTTGATGTGCCTGCATCTTCTTCGGAAACCTATAAAAATGATGCTTCAAGATCTATCGGCCAACACATAGAAAAACTCTGGGACGTGCTTGCACGCAAAGCAGACGATAAAGAAGTAGTTAGCAGCCTTATTCCTTTGCCATACCCTTATGTAGTACCCGGGGGCAGATTCAGAGAAGTATATTATTGGGATAGCTACTTCACAATGCTAGGCCTACAAGTTTCGGGCAGAGACGATTTAATTAGAGGGATGGTTCAAAATTTCGCCCATTTAATTAATACCGTAGGGTTTATTCCGAATGGTAATAGAAGCTATTATAACACACGTTCGCAACCGCCATTTTTTTCGTTAATGGTAAAAGTCTTAGCCGAAGAGGAAGGAGACGAAGTGTTCACAGAATTTTTAGAACCGATGGAAAAAGAATATGAGTTCTGGATGGCAGGAACGGAGAATCTTACAGCCTCTCAAACCGCACACAGAAGAGTGGTTAAATTAGTAGGTGGGGAAATAATGAACCGCTACTGGGACGATAGCGACAAGCCAAGGCCGGAGTCGTACAAAGAGGATGTTGAACTAGCAGAAAGCACAGAAAGAGATGCAAGTAAACTCTATAGAAATTTAAGAGCGGCTTGCGAATCGGGCTGGGATTTTTCTAGCAGATGGTTAAGAAATAGCAACGACTTAGGCAGTATCCACACAACGGAAATTATTCCGGTCGATTTAAATTCGCTGCTGTATCATCTAGAAGCAACCCTTGCAAAAACTTACGAGTTGCAAAAAAATACCGAGAAAGCTGCCTTTTATAATAATGCTGCAAATAACAGAAAATTAGCCATTCAGAAATATTGTTGGGACGCTTCAGAAGGCTTTTATACCGATTACGATTACCTCGCTAATTGGCGTAAAAAATCGTATTCAATTGCGGGTGTTTACCCTCTATTTTTCGAAATAGCAAGCAAGCAAGAGGCAAAACTTATCGCCAAAAAACTGAAATATTCATTCTTAAAACCGGGTGGGGCAGTAGCTACATTAGAAAAAACGGGGCAGCAGTGGGACGCTCCCAACGGATGGCCTCCGTTGCAATGGATTACCATTCAGGGGCTAATGAGCTACAATAAAAAATCGCTTGCAGAAGACTTTAAAACAGCATGGATTGCCAACAACAAAAGAGTGTATTTAAACACCCAAAAAATGGTTGAAAAATATAATGTAGAAGATATTACCCTCACCGCAGGAGGAGGGGAGTACGATTTACAAGATGGTTTTGGTTGGTCGAACGGCGTTTTATTAAAACTGCTAGAAAGTATGGAAGACTAAAACCAAAAACTGTAGCCTCGTGGTACGGATTTTTCACTTATAATAGGTGGCAATATGCGACCTATAAAGTTTATTATTCGTGCCACGAGTTAGCTTTATAACTTCCCAAAAAATACCATCCACCTATGAGCGATATGCTAGTAAAGCTGTACGATTTACCAAAAGCAGATAAGCTATACAGCAATTTAGAAACACAAGGCATCACCCTAAGAAATGCCATCGTGCCCGAGAAAAGCTTTGTTTGCAATTGGGTTTTAGCACATTTTAGCATGAACTGGCGCGATGAATGCGAAGCCGCATTCTCAAGGCAACCTGTAAGTTGTATAATCGCTATTTTTGAAAATGAATTAGTAGGCTTTGCCTGTTATAATGTAACCTCAAAAGGTTTTTTTGGCCCTACAGGGGTTAATGAAAATTATAGGGGGAAAAGCATTGGGAAAGCATTATTATTTAGGGCATTAGAAGGACTTAAAAACGATGGATTTGCCTACGGAATTATTGGAGGAGTAGGCCCCGTTTCCTTCTACGAAAAAGCAGTTAATGCTATTTTAATCCCCGATTCAACTCCCGGTGTTTATAAAGGACTCCTCAAAAAGAATTCACCCTGAAATATTTTGAAAACATATTAAATTGGTTAGAAATACATAAAAACCAAAAATGGCTTTGGGTAGGGTTTATTTTTTATAATATTATTCATTTAAGCACACTCGCCTATTTCCCCCTCCCTTGGCAAGATGAAACCTACAACGCCTCTATCGCTAGTTCTTTTTTAGAAAAAGGCAGGTTTATTCCTCAAGTAGTTTTTTACACTACTGGTTTACAAGATGATATACGCTATGGCCCTGTGTTTTTTATGTTTACTGCTGCCTCGTTTAAACTGTTCGGAGTAGGAGCATTTCAATTAAGAATCGTCACTTTTATATCGGGTTTAATACTGCTTTTTGTAACTAATAAAATATTGCTAAAAGCCGGATACAGAAAAGGATTAACTATACTAATTTTACTTTTATTTAGCTTAGATCCATTTTTTATAAAATGTCTCCACGAAGGAAGAATGGATTTAATGGCACTTTTATTTGTAATAGCAGGGTATTTACAATTACAATATTGGTTGAAGTCCCCAAAAATTAAATATGCTGTTTATATAGGTTTATTCTTGGTTTTTGCACTGCTCACTACACCACGAGTAGGTTTCCTATTGATTGCACTTACCCCTCTGGTATTTTTTATATTCAGTTTTAATTATAAAAAAATAGCAATTTTAATGATAGGGATTATTATACCATTGATTAGTATTTATAGTACTTGGGTGTTTTATGCTTTTGGGAATTATCAAAACTTCATTGATTTTTATGCCGCCTTAACCGATGGTTACACACAGGTAGGAGGGTTTTACACCTACATTCAAAAAAACCAATATATTTTAATTCCTTTAACGCTTATTTCTATAGTATTTGGTTTGTTTTCTATGAAGCAAAAATGGCTGACACCACTACATATTTTTTCTGTGTGTTCAGTAATTAGTTTTTACCTGATTGTAAAAGACCCCGGCCCTTATTCTGTATTTATAACACCTATGTTTTATATACTGATATTAAGCCCGTTCTCAACTATTAAAAATGGCTCTTAGCTACATTACCGATGTTTACAGCAGGCAACAGAAATAATTATGAATGAAGCGTTTGAGTTTACACGAAGTTTTATATTTTTGCAGCCCATTAAACGCCCAGATGGCGGAATTGGTAGACGCGTTGGTCTCAAACACCAATGATAGCAATATCGTGCCGGTTCGAGCCCGGCTCTGGGTACAAAGTAATTCCCAACCTTGAAAACATTTGTTTTAACAGGGTTGGGATTTTTTTTATAGCTTTTTTTGCTTTTTCGTTTACCATTCATTTTAAGTAGTGCCACAATAACCACCGAATATTCGTCGGACGATTATGAACACAAAAGCACTTATCTCCTCAGGCTATAATCTATTTATTAGAAACTCGTAAGGCGAATGCCATCAATTGTGGCAACTGGCAAAAGAACATTTGAAGCGGTAAAGGCTTTTCCAACTTCTTCTTTAAATGCTTCTTCGGAAAGGTATCCTCCAAGATTATAATCGTTATAAAAGAAATTTAAGCTATTTCCCTGATTATCGGAAACCAAAACCGACGCATTCGTAACTCTCGGAATTTCTACTTATAAAATATTTTTTATACTACAATGCGTTATCATTTGTATAGGTTGCATATAAACAATGCCTAATCGACTTTTGCCAAAGTTTTCTTCTAAAAATAATCACTAGCCGAATACTGGTAAGAATTGAATTTCGCTAGAGTTTTGATAGACAAATCAGTATTATAAAACCGTATAAAATGACTTACAACAAGAAGGTTTTTCAAGTATTATTGACCAATATTTTTATCGTATTTATAGTTGGTTCATTTCATTTTAATGTATTAGGGCAGAGGAGAAGCCAGCCTTCTAAAACCACTAGAATTCTTTTTGTACTCGATGCCTCCGGAAGTATGCGGGCAGAGTGGGAAGGAGCCACTAGAATGGAAATAGCCCAAAAAGTGCTAAGCGAACAGCTAAACACGCTAAGAGGTAAACCCAATTTGGAAGTAGGTTTAAGGGTGTATGGGCATCAGTTTGACCGGGCGCAGCAGAACTGTACCGACTCTAAGTTAGAAGTCCCTTTTGGGGTAAATAACTTTGCTAAAATTGCGGCAAAGTTAGAAACAATTGCCCCGAAAGGCACAACCCCCATTGCGTATTCATTAGAAAAAGCAGCGAACGACTTTCCTGAAGATAGAAATACACGAAATGTAATTATTATGATTACCGACGGCATAGAGTCTTGCAATGGCGACCCTTGCGCTATTTCTATTGCATTACAGAAGAAAAACATCTTTTTGCGCCCCTTTGTAATCGGTTTAGGGTTAGAGCTAAAATACCAAAAAGCATTTGAGTGCATGGGGCGTTTTTACAATGCGGAAAGTACCGCTCAGTTTGAAGACATCATTCAAGATGCTTTGCAGCAAACGTTAGGACGAACTACCATCACCGTAGAACTGCAAAACCAAAACGGAATGTCGGTTGAGAGAAACGTAAACATGTCTTTTATCAATACGGTAACGGGCGAAACTATTTACGACTACGTACACTACAGAGATGAAAGAGACCTTACGGATACTTTGGAGGTTGATGCCATTCTTACATACGACTTAGTTGTAAATACGGTGCCGCCTGTTGTCAAAAAAAATATTGTCTTTAAAGGCGGAAGACACAACACTGTTCCTTTGAAAACACCCCAAGGAACGTTGAGCATAATACAACAAGGCGCAGGCGATTACTCTAATGCCTTGCAAGCCATCGTTAGAAAATCGGGCGAAATGCGCACGCTCATAACCCATAGAGTAGGAACTGAACAACGCTATTTAATTGGAACTTACGACCTAGAAATCCTGACAAGACCAAGAACTTACATTCGCGATGTGCGAATTGAACAAGGTAAAACCAAAAAACTAGTAATGCCTTCCCCCGGAGTAATTAATGTGGTGAATAGGGTAGGTGGTTATGGGAGTGTTTATTTAATAAACGACGATGGCTCTCAGCGTTGGGTCTATAATTTTGAAGGAGATAAAGGCCAGCAAAACATAGTACTACAGCCAGGTAGATACAAAATTGTCTTTAGGCCTAAAGATGCTTTAGGCAGCCAATTTACAAAGACCAAAATAGTAGAATTGCGCGAAGGAGAGAGCAAAGGGGTCGATTTATTGAGATGAGCTTTGTTAAACAAAAGGGAAATACTTTAATATTATTTATTAATTTAAAACAAATAACCTTCTCTTTTATTTGTTTATTTACATTTGTTTAAACTTTTGTTTAATTTTGTATTATGTATCGACAACTTCTTTGTGTTGCCTTGTTCTGTTTTACTCATACCCTTAAAGCACAGGTAGATATAGATAGTTTGCATAGAGAATTTCAAACTGCTCAGCAAGATACTTCTAAGGTGATGATTCTTGTAGCATTGAGTAAGTTTTATCTGCCAACAGAAGGGGAGAAGTCTCTTCAATATGGGAAAGAGGCCTTACAATTAGCAGAGGAAACGGCTTATCAAAATGGACTTATTGCTTCTTATAATAATTTAGGTAAATACTATGCCACAATCGCAAGTGATTATGATAGGGCAGAAATGTATTTTCAAAAGTTATTAACACTTTATAAAGCGCAAAATAATGAAATAGAAATTGCGCAAACATTCAATAGCTTAGGGGTAACAGCACAGTTTAAAGGCGATTATATTTCGTCTTTAGATTACTTATTAAAATCGCTTAATTCGTTTGACAAACTAGAAGATGAAAAACGTGCAGCGTTAGTAATTGTAAATATTAGCAGTATTTATAGATTTCTTAATGATTACAAGAAAGCAAATGAATATAATGACAAAGCTTTGGAAATCTACGAGAAACTTCACAAAGAAGACCCCGACAACAAGCGTACACATCAAAAGTATGCTTATGCATTGTTAACTAAGGGGGTTATCTACAAAGAAACAGGAGAACCTAAAAAGGCATTAGAAAATTTTAAAAAGTCTTTAGCAATTGAAGAGATTTATCAAAATAAAAACGCACTCGCTAATATTTGCAATAATGTAGCGAGTGCCTATTTCGATTTAAAGGATTTTGACAATGCAGAAAAGTTTTACAGACGGTCTTCAATAGAACGCAAAGGGTTGGGTGAAAATATTGGAACTTCACGCACCTTTATAGGCCTATCAAAAGTGAAAATACAGCAGAATAAATATTCTGAAGCTTTGATTTTTGCAAAAAAAAGCTTTCACCTTTCTAATAAATTGAATGCAAAAGAAAATGTAAAGAAGAGCAGCTTTTTATTATATGAATTATTCAAAAACTTAGGGCGAATAGATTCTTCTCTGTACTATCACGAAATATACACAACTACTAAAGACAGTCTTTTTAACATTGAAAAAAAACAAGTGATTGGAAGCCTAGAACACGATTTTGAATTACAACAAAAAGCGCTTGTTAACGAGAAGCAGGCCACAGGTTTAGCCGCTAAGGAAGCTTCTTTACAGTTTCATAAGCAAATCAATATTGCAGTGATTGTAATTATAGCTTTAGTATCTCTTATACTTGTGGCAATATATGGTGCTTATAAAAACCAATCGAGGTTTAACAACATACTGATGAAAAACAGAAATGTTATTACCCTGCAAAATTTAGAGATAAAGAAACAGAATGTTTCTATTCTAACGCAAAAAGAAGAACTCGAAAAGCTCAACAAAATTAAAGATAAGTTATTAAGTATTATTTCTCATGATTTTCGTAGCCCCCTTAATTCTTTAAAAGGAACACTTGTGTTACTTACAATGGATGGGCTATCTTCTAAAGAAATTAGAGATATTTCTTTACAATTAAAAGATAAAGTTGATACTACTTCTATTCTGTTAGAAAACCTTCTTACATGGGCTAAATCGCAAATGAAAGGGTTTACAATTAAAAAGGAATTAATTAATATTTGTGAACTAACCGAAGAAAATCTACTGCTATTTAACTACCAAATCGCTCAGAAAAAAGTAAAAATACGCCATCAGGAGAATTGCTCTAAACGAGTAATAGCAGATAGCAATATGGTAAGGTTAGTTATAAGAAACCTGATTTCAAATGCAGTGAAATTCGTTAATTACAAGGGAAGTATCACGCTGGAAAACAGGGTATTCAATCGGTTTCTTGAGGTGAAAGTAACTAATACAGGCAACGGAATATCGCAAGAA
>CAZFQW010000090.1:0-9552 GCA_964521225.1 uncultured Roseobacteraceae bacterium | reverse complement strand
GAGGTGTCTGCCTTCATTAACCCCGCAATCATTTTTAAAATACTGGTTTTTCCGGAGCCAGAATTACCTACCAAAGCAGTTACAGTACCTACTTTTAAATTCAAACTTACAGAAAGCGGAATGCTGTTGAGTCCTCCACTTAGTTTTTTAGAAAGGTTAATATGGTAGTTGGCAGCCTTCAAATTATTTATTTCGATTTATTGAATAAATGGACTAACAATAAAAAGCCAAATGAGCTTACTAGCAATACTAAGGCATACACATCGGCTTGTTGGTAATTCATGAGTTCTACCTCGTCGTAAATAGCAATAGAGGCAACTCTTGTTTGTTGGGGGATACTCCCGCCAATCATTAAAACAACGCCAAATTCGCCTAAGGTATGGGCAAAACTCATAACGGCTCCTGCCCAAATAGCACCTTTAATGTTGGGTAATAATACAAATAAAAAGGCTTTAAGTTTCGATTTTCCTAGTGTAAATGCAGCCTCTTGTAAAGTATTAGGGAGGGTTTCTAAAGCCGATATAACGGGGTTGAGTGCAAATGGCAAACTGAAAATAACAGAGCCTAACACCAAGCCTTGAAAACTAAAGGCAAGTTGCGCATTGAATATTTTTTCGAAGGAAGTTCCTAGCCAACTATCGGGCCGGAAAACTACTAATAAATAATATCCTAGTACAGAAGGAGGCAAAACAAGCGGCAGACTAATGGTTGATTTAAAAAGAGGTTGCCACCTTTTTTGCATAAAATGAATAAAATAAGCAGTCGGAAAACTAATTAACATAAGCAGGAGGGTAGTAAAACATGCTAGCTTTAAACTTAGGATAAAAGGTTGCCAATTAATAGACGAAAATTCTGTACTCACTTTTAAATAATTTTTGAAAAATTAGAACGTTTTTTCAGTAGATGTCTAACAACCAATTAAAGCGCGTATGCTCAACTTACTGTACATTTTACTAAATGTAACAAGGGTATACTACTAAATGGGAGCACACTAATAATTTTATTTCTGTTAAATATTTCTTAAATTTTAGTAGAGAAGCTTAGTGCTTGTAAAAAACAACTTCACATAACACTGTATGAAAATGAAAAATAAACTGTGGCTATTATTATTGTTTCCTTTAGCAATGCTAGTAGGAAGCTCCAAAGAACCTGCAAAAGAAATAGTACCTAGAAAAATTGACTTGATAGGTACCTGGGAATTGGTAAAACAAAGAAAGAATGATGATACTCTCTACTGGGACATTCCCAAGTTTGTTATTTACAGAAAACTGATTACAGAAAAGCACTTTACGTGGGTCTATTACGATGCCGATGGCCAAGAAGTAATGGGAACAGGCGGGGGTACTTATACCCTAAAGAATGGTACTTACATCGAAAATATTGAGTATATCTACCCGGCTTCAGGAGCGGGTTTATTGGGCAGTGCCATCCCTTTCGATTGTAAAATTATTGAAGGGAAATGGCACCATATCGGGTATTTGCAACACAGAGAGTACGATGCAGAAAAAGACCGCTATGTAGTGGTTCAAACAGAGAAGATTGAGGAAGTGTGGCGAAAAGTTGATTAAAAATCTTTGAGTTTTAATCTGAAGTACCAAAAGGCTTTTTAGGAATTTACTTTCCTGAGAAGCCTTTTTTATATCCTCACAAACCGAAATATCCATTAGTATCAAAAAAAAATCAATACTACAATTAAGAATTAACTAAACCGCTATGAAAAAATATCAGCTAGGAGAGTTTGAAGAAGTTGTGCTTTTAACCGTTGGCGTTCTTTACAACGAAGCCTATGGGGTTGCGATCAAAAAAGAGATAGAATCGCGATTAAAACGCAGCGTAAGTGTAGGCGCTTTGCAATCGGCACTGCGTAGAATGGAAGACAAAGGATATTTAAATGCTCGTGAAGGAGAGTCGAACGATATTCGTGGCGATTGAGGGAAGGGAATAGCAACGAGCTTTCCAACTCTTCGAGGGTGATTATTAGCCAAACCATAGCCGAAAAATATTTTGGATACCTTAACCCATAGTTTTGAGTTTGCGCTATTGGCTAACATCGAACTTTGGAGAAACTTAAACCCCAAAGACGACCCCTGGCTAACTTACAATACTGCCACTTTCGTAAAGCGCCAAACAGCAGAAGATATTTTTGAAGTTAATCGCAATTTAGAGAAGCAACTTCCTGTTTCTGCCCAAAAGCGAAACGAAGAAATTGAAGGAAGTTTTGTCTTTTTCCCGCTTTCAACCCTTGCTTTAGAAACACACCACATCAGAAACGATATTTCGCAGGGGCAGGGAAACCCTTCTGGCCGATTAGCCTTTGCCATTATTGGTTTGTTACTGCTTACTATTGCCCGCTTAAATTATATTAATACCGCCACGGCACAAGGGGCAAGGTGCATTAAAGAAATAGGAATTCGAAAAGTAATTGGAGGAAAGAAAAGTAGTATCATGCTGCAATTTTTAATCGAGAACATGGTGCTCAATTCAATGGCACTTATTATACGGCGCAAAATTTATGCTTGGTATTGCCTTCAACAACCACATACCCATCAGTGTTTTATACCCTACACTCTCTGCCGTTTTCTTAATGATTATTTCCGTAGTAACCATCTCTGCATTAATCTTTAAAATAAGTAAGCAAAACCCCATATTAGCCTTACGGAAAGAATAAAATTGGTAGTACATTCCTTTATTTAAATATCTGAGAAGATACTTGAAGTAGCAGAGATAGCCAAACTCAGTAAAGAAGAAGCCGAAACTTATGAAGATAGCTTGAAGTTATGCAGGGGGTTTGAAAAACTTGTTAGGTACAGCAAGAGAAAAAGGCAGAGAGAAATGAGGAGAAGAAAGAATTGAAATAGTACTTAAAATTTTGAGTGTTTGCAATACAGGGAAAAGAAGTTAACGAAATTTCAATATTGCCTGGAATTAGTATTATGGGTATATATTTGAAGTATATAACACCCTATAAATTTACTTGGCTATGAAATATATATCTATTTTAATCTTATTATTTTTTATAAAAATTTCTAATATTTTTGCTCAGCATGTAGATTTTTTCCTAAAAAATAGAATGCTATTAGAGCAAAAAGAATTGCTTTATATCGATTTTGTATACGAAAGTAAATTTCGTTCGGTGCAGCTATATCCTAATAGTTTTACTGGCGATGCTTCTTTAAACCCTCCCATAGTTCCCCTTTCTAGAGCAGGAACGCTGGTTTTTGAGTTCGACGAAATAGGGGAAGAAGCGGGGTATTATTCTGCTAGATTATTCATTGCAATCAAAATTGGCAGCCTTCTGTTTTGCGCCCAATTGAATATTTAGAGGCATTTAATGAATTCGATTTACAAGATTTTCAATTTTCGGTAAATACAAGAATAAATTATAGCCATTTTAAATTTCAACTGCCTGCTGTAAAAGTTTCTGGCAATTATTTGTTGGTGGTATATGCGGAGGGGGAAGAAGATCATATTGTAATTACTAAGCGTTTTGTGGTTTATGAAGATATTTGCCAAATCGGAGGCAGGGCATTTCCCGGCAATGGAACGGAAGGTTCGCAGAAGAAACAACGCTTGCAATTTACGGGGGCTTACCAAGGCAATATCATGTTACCACAGCGCAACATAAAAGCCGTGATTCGCAAAAATCGGCGGTGGGATAATGCGATTTACAACCTTTCCCCCATGTTTGTAAGAGAAAACGACCAAACCTTCGATTTTAATTATATGAACGAAGAAACGGAGTTTGAAGGAGGGAACGAATACCGCTGGTTCGATACAAGAGCAGGTTTTGGAGGTGGTTTCCAGGTACAGGCAATAGAACAGTTGCCCGATGCTTGGGAAGCTACCTTACATCCTGATAAGCCGTGGGATAGGGTGTATAACCAACAACGCACAGACCACAATGGTGTTTTTTTTATTGCTACACAAAATGGAGAACCCCGTATAGAAGGCGATTATTTTATAGTAGAATTTACGTTGCAATCGGGGAATCCTTACACACAAGAGGTGTACTTAGTAGGAGCGTTTAATCATTGGCAACCTACTGAAATGTATAAAATGCAGTATGTAAATAGCATAGGTGCTTATAAACTCAGGGCATTTCTAAAACAAGGTATTTACGACTACCGCTATGCTTTGTTAAATCCACAAAATAATCGGTTGGAGTTTAATAAAATAGATGGCACACACAGCCGAACTAAAAATGAGTATGATATTATTTTATACTACCAACAACCCGGAGGCAAGGCAGACAGGGTAATTGGTTACGAGAGAGTGAAGTGATTGAGAGATAAGCGCAATACTATTTTAATGTAAGTTTTTTGTTCAAATATCTGATAGTCAACAATATAAATCGTTGTTTTGAATACAGTGAAGGAACCTGTAGGCTACTATTGAACAGTTGGTTTCATGGGCGCATACGATTAGCCCCTCGCAAGGCTCTTTTTATGGAGATTTTAGCTTTATTTCTGCAAACCTTACGTTATTTTACGAAGGTAAGTACATACCCTGAAACCCCGCATTTAGTTGTGTGTTACGACTACCCAATAAAACCCCACACAGTTCACGTAACAGAACCTTTTTGATAATCGTGGTACAACGGGCTCGTTTGTTTGTGCTTAGGTGTCTTTTAAACTGAAAATTATATCGTAGTTGGCTCCTATGGTTTCATAGAAATAAAAAAAGGCACTTTAAAAAGTGCCCTCCTATATAAAAGCGATCATTCAGCGACTAAATTAAGAGGGAGAGTACAGAAAGGTTCTGTACTTTCCTCTAGTGTACTCGTTACAGATTAATCTACATTGTCATGTAAGAATTTATTATTGCCTAATAAGTCATTGTCTTCATCTACATTATACCTTGAAAGGTTACTTTCCGAGGAATGAGCACTATTACTTAGCTCAATGCCTTTGCGCATGTAGGCAGGCATTTCTTGCTTTTCTTTTAACTCTTCAGGGGACATTTCAGTAATCGGACGCAAGTTTTCTAGTTTTTCTTTGCGTGCTTGGTACTTACGCTCAAGTTCGGTGAACTTATTATTTTCAGGGTTTTCATCAACAATTTCGTAATCACCTTCTAGCTCAAAAACGATTTTTTCTGGCTTAGTTCGTTGGATAATGGTTGATGGAAATTCTTCTTCTTGTTCGTTAGGCTCAAAGAAATCGCCTCGGGGAGGAGTAACTACCTGCTTTGTAATTCTACGGCTGGTTTCTAAATCAAATACCTCCCGTTCTTGCTCCTTTTCTTCTTCGTCGAAGCCTGTGGCAATAATAGTTACACTAATTGATTTTCCTAAGGATTCGTCAATGGCTTGCCCAAAAATTATTTCGGCGGCATCTCCTGCTTTCTCTTGTACAAAATCAGTGATTTCCTCGAGTTCATCCATCTGGAAATCGTTGTCATCGCCAACTACAATGCTTAACAGTATATGCTTTGCCCCTTGAATATTCGTGTTATTTAATAGGGGAGAAGTAAGCGCACCTTCTGCCGCACGAATGGCTCTATTGTCGCCTTCTACCGTGGCAGAACCCATCACAGCCGCACCAGAATTTTTCATAACGGTGCGAACATCTTCAAAGTCAACATTAATTACCCCAGAAACCGTAATGATTTCTGCGATTGACTTAGCGCCTTTTAAAAGAACATCATCTGCTTGGCCAAAAGCTTCTTTCATCGAAGCTTTGCCAAATACTTCTTTTAGCTTTTCGTTGAGAATCACCAGTACTGTGTCGCAGTATTTTTCTAGTTCGGCAACACCTTCTTCGGCACGTCTTTTCTTTGGTTTTCCTTCAAAACCAAATGGGCTAGTTACAATCCCTACTGTTAAAATATCAAGTTCTTGCGCTACTTCTGCAATAATAGGTGCTGCACCCGTACCGGTACCACCACCCATTCCTGCGGTAATGAATAGCATTTTAGTGCCATCATTTAAAAGGTCGCGGAGTTCTTGCTTATTTTCAATGGCAGCTTTTTTACCCACTTCTGGGTTTGCGCCGGCACCTAACCCTTCGGTAAGCGCTTTGCCAATCTGGATTTTGTTGGGCACCGGACTAGCGTCGAGTGCTTGAATATCGGTATTACATACGTAGAAATCTACGTCTTTAATACCTTGGCGATACATATGATTAACTGCATTGCTACCGCCACCCCCTACACCAATTACCTTAATGATGGAAAGGGAACTGTCCGAGGCCTGAATGTTGAATTCATAACTAAGGTCTCCCATAATTTTACTTTTAGTTGGGTAAATAAATTATTTATCTGTAATGAGCCACACTTTGGTGAAAGGGGGGCTTTTTAATTAAATATATAATGACGAAGTGAATGTTTAATTTTGAATTATTAAATCACTCATATAGAGTACTTTATTTTATAAATAAATTATACTTAATTTCGTCTAAGTTTTGATTAAGCTTAAAATTTTTCGTTAAGACTCAGCACTAATAATTACTGTGATCGTCGTAATCGTCGATTAATAATTCTTTTGTTTTTCTGATGATGGCATTTAATAAATCACCATCGTTTTTCCCTTTCGCTTTGCCTTTACTTCTTGTGTAAGACTTAGTATCTACTCTATTTTCTTCGCGGTCGTCTAATGAACGGAAGCCTGCGAGTACTAAACCAATTGAAGTGGCATACATAGGGTTCTTTACTTCTTCTTGCTTACATTTTCCTAAATGCTCGGTAGGGTAGCCAATGCGAGTATCTAGCCCTGTGCGGTATTCGCAAAGTTGTTTTAAGTTCTGAACCAAAGAACCGCCACCTGTAATTACCAAGCCTCCCGCTAGTCGGTTACGATACCCCGAACGCTCTACTTCAACCATTACTAAATCCATAATTTCTTCCATGCGAGCTTCAATAATGTAGGAAAGATTTTTCATGGAAATCTCTTTTGCTGGGCGATTTCTTAGACCAGGAATTGAGATTACCTCGTTGTCAGAAGCTTCGTGCGCTAGCGATTTACCAAATTTCACTTTCAGAAGTTCTGCTTGGTATTGCATTACCGAGCAACCATGTTTTATATCCGATGTAATGATGTTGCCACCAAAAGGAATGACCGCAGTGTGCCGGATAATATTATCGTGGAATATGGCAATGTCTGTAGTGCCACCGCCAATATCTACCAATACAATCCCCGCTTCTTTTTCCTCTTCGCTAACCACCGATAAGCTCGAAGAAAGAGGTTCTAAAATCATATTGTCAATTTCTAACCCCGCTCTTTCAACACATTTTTTTATGTTTCTGATAGAGTTAGTTTGTGCCGTAATAATGTGGAAATCTGCTTCTAGTTTTACCCCTGACATTCCCACAGGGTCTTTGATATTTTCTTCGTAATCTACCGTATAGTTTTGTGGCATAACATGGATAATTTCAGAACCCGGCTCGGTTACAATGCGATACATATCGTTGGTAAGCCTATCCACATCCTCTAAAGTAATTTCGTCATCATTACTCTTCCGAGTGATGCTCCCGTGGTGTACCGAACTTTTAATGTGCTTCCCTGCAATACCAACATTTACAACGTTTATATCAATTTTTGAAGCTTCTTCTGCTTGTTTAATGGCACTTTCAATGGCTGTAACTGTTTTGCTAATGTTGCGCACAGTTCCTTCCTTTACTCCATCAGAAATGGCTTTACCCACTCCAAGGATTTCAAGTTTTCCGTACTCGTTTACTGCCCCTACCATAGCGCAGATTTTTGTGGTGCCAATATCAAGGCCTACGATAATTTTTTCTTGTTGCATAGCCTTACTTTATTTATTTGAGACAATGAGATTAATTCTATTATTTTTATTTACAAACTATTTGGTTTTCGTACTGAAGCTTTACCCGATTGTAGGTATTCCATCCTTTTTTAGGGACTATTTCATTGTAAAAAGTCTTTAGTTTTTTCAATTTCATTTCAAACCCTTTTGCCTGCCCAAACTCCACAACTTGTTTCCCCAATTGTGGGTAGGCTTCAATGTTTAGCTTTTCATCTAAGTCAATCTGAGTAATCTGAGCTTTCCAGAAAGGGGTTTCGTTAATGTGTTTTATAAACTTAATGAGTTCTTTTGCTTCAGGATTTTCAAGAAACGTTTCCGAGAAAAGGCTATCTGCTCCTGTTCCGGTAAGCAATAGCACCCTTGAGGTATAGTTTTCTGAAAGGGGCAAGATAGTATTGTTTTCTGCTACATAGCCTTGTTTCCCCTTCGCAGAAATAATTCTGGCGATGGGCGAATCTTGCTGAATATCTACTATTAAATTCCCTTTTACATCGCGCGATACCTGTGCTTCTCTTATGAAATTGATTGCCATTAACTCTTCTTCCATCCGACGCAGATTCACACTTTCTAACTGCATAATCCCCGGATTATTTACCCCTATTTGCTGGATGAAATCAATAATATCTGTTTCACTCACAAAGTTATTCGCTCTTTTATCCTGAATGTTTACCAAGATATTTTCCGGGTAAATTTGCGCCGAGCGATAGCTAAATAAGCCAATAGCTGTAAGTACCAAAGTGGCAATTATCCCTATATTTTGCTGATTTATAAATGTTTTCGACTTCATTTTTAGTTGTTAGTAATTGCTGTAACTGGTTTCTCTACTAACCGAAAAATCTCTGTGGCAATGTCTGTTGCTGCATTAGGTTTTCCGAAAGCTTTTATATTTTTTTCGAGTATTGTCCGGCGTTCTTTGTTTTTTAAAAGTGCTATTGCTGTGTTAATTAGCTTTTCTTTGGCTTCTTTATCGCTGATTAGCTCCGCTGCATTTTCTTTTACCAAAGCCATTGCATTTTTTGTTTGGTGGTCTTCTGCCACATTGGGCGAGGGAACCAAAATAGTAGCTTTTTGTGCCAAACAAAGCTCCGAGATAGATAAGGCACCTGCACGAGCAACCACTAAGTCGGCACAGGCATAAGCGAGTTCCATCTTTTCAATAAAGGGTAATATCACTAACTCTTTTGGGGGGTGCTTCATTCGCTGATTAATCGCTTCAAAGTTGTTTTTGCCGGTCTGCCAAATCACTTGAAAACCTTCTTCCATCAGCAGGTTTGCGCTTGCTTCTAGGCATTCGTTGAAGGTGCGTGCCCCCAAACTCCCCCCGAAAATAAATAAAACAGGCTTATTGGCGGTGAATCCGTAATGCTTGAGTGCCTCTTCTTTTAAAGCTTTTAACTCCATAATGTCAGTCCTTACAGGATTACCCGTGAAGATGATTTTATCTTTAGGAAAATACTTTTCCATATTAGGGTAAGCCACACATATTTTATGGGCTTTTGCTGCTAGTAGTTTATTAGTAAGCCCTGCATAACCGTTTTGCTCTTGCAATAGTGTAGGGATGCCTTTCAATTCAGCCATTCTTAGAAGAGGACCACTGGCAAACCCTCCAACTCCAATTGCCACATCGGGCTTAAATTCCGAAATTATCTGACGCGCTCTTAATGAACTATGAAGCAGTTTAATCGGGAATAGCAGATTTTTAAGGGTTAACCTTCTTTGGAGTCCGCTAATCCACAAGCCTTCAATCTGGTATCCTGCTTTCGGCACTTTCTCCATCTCCATTTTTCCT
>CAZFQW010000089.1:0-9702 GCA_964521225.1 uncultured Roseobacteraceae bacterium | reverse complement strand
CATTTCTGAAACCATAAACAAAAGGTAGCGAAACATGGTCGGCAAAAGAATGAGGAGCAGCACCTGTGCCACCTTCGCCGCCATCAATCGTAATAAAATCTGGGCCGGCGTTTCTTGCCACCATTTTGTCGGCGAGTTCTTCCCACATTTGCATTTTGCCAACAGCCGTTTTAATGCCTACAGGCAGCCCCGTAGCCTCGGCAATACTTTCTACGAAATCTATTAGCTCATCAATAGTCGAAAAAGTTCTATGAAATGGAGGAGAAATTACATCTTCGCCCATTTTTATGTGTCTAATCCTTGCAATTTCAGGGGTGATTTTTGCCGCAGGGAGTACGCCGCCTTTTCCCGGTTTTGCACCTTGCGATAGCTTAATTTCAATTGCCCTTATAAATGGGTTCTTTTCAACCAAATCCACTAATTTTTCCATCGAAAAACCGCCATCATCGGTTCGGCAACCGAAATAGTTAGTCCCGAAATGAAACATTACATCGGCTCCATGTGTATGATAAGGCGACAACCCGCCTTCACCTGTGTTGTGATAACAACCTACCATTTTTGCCCCTTTGTTGAGGGCGGTTACTGCTGGTGCGGAAAGGGAACCAAAACTCATTGCCGAAATATTCACCATAGAATAAGGGCGAAATGGCTTTTTTCTATTGTGGCGTAAGCCCATCACTTTGGCACAGGGTAAAAAATAGGGGTCTTTAAAATTGATATGATTTTCTTCGACTCGAAAAGGGAAAAGACTAGGGTTAATAAAAATATGTCCGGGATTGAATAAATCTTTATCGGTTCCGAATCCTTCATAATTATTTTCTTTTTTAGATGATGCATAAATCCACGAACGTTGGCTTCGGTTAAACGGTAGTTCTTCTCGGTTATTGGCCACAATGTATTGGCGGAGTTCAGGGCCAATTTTTTCGAGCAGATAACGCAAATGCCCCACCACAGGAAAGTTATGTTTAATCGTTTGTCTTTTGTTTCTAATATCGCGTATGGCAACTATTAAAATAAATGCAAAAAAGAAAAAAATAGAATAAAACCCCCAATGTATTCCTTCTACCCAAATGATAAAATGTTCCCAGGCAGTTAAGTCGCGCATAATTTCATTTTCAAGTTCTTCCATTTTAATAAATATTTTAGTTGAAATTTTGAAGGGAGAAAACCACTTATAAATTTTCAGCAAAAAAATGGTAATTGTTTACCGTTCGTCATGGTGAAAATTAATACTTGGTTAGTTTTTGATAATTTACAAAAAAAAGGATTGCTATGGATGTATACATGCCAAAAGAAGTTGAAGCCCTGAGCATTTTTTACGGTGAGAGGCTTACCAAGCTTCAGAAGTATGGTTCAGTTACAGGGCATTTAGAAGCACTCAGTAAAAGAATGCATGAGGGCGCTCAAACTAAGCAAAGCTGTATTTTAAAAGAAATTAGTAATTATCATCCACAGTTTTTAGGTAAATCTACCAAAGAACTAGAGGAAATTAATTTTTCTTTAAACGACTGTAAAATAACCATTGCTAACGAGTACGGATTCGCTTTGTGGACTGATGTTGAAAGCTTGCATGCTACGGCCTATGATTTAGAATTTGAAAAAGCAGTAAACGCATTGCTTTGTGGGGAAATTGATTTATTGACAGCGCTTGTAAGCAATCGACCCGCATTAGTGAGGCAACGTTCTCAATACGGACATGGCGCAACCTTACTCCACTATACCGCTAGCAACGGCGTGGAGATGTGGCGACAAAAAGTCCCGAAAAACCTTCAAGAAATCATTTGTTTTCTACTAGAAAGTGGTACTGAAAAAGCTGCAACCATGAAAGTATATGGAGGCGATTTCGACACCAAAACTTTACTAGCTTCAAGCGTACACCCCGCAGAGGTGGGGTTACTAGAAGAGTTATTGATTTTGTTTTGAAAGGCAAAACTACCAACTAGTCGGGATGTAGTCTTTCAGGAATTTGCCACACCAATGTTTGCCAGTGTTAATTCCATCGAACAAAGGATCTAACACTCTGGCAGCTCCATCAACAATATCTAGCGGAGGTTGAAAATCGTGAATTTCCTCTTTCTTTTTTGCCAATTCAATAGGGTCTTCATCGGTTACCCATCCGGTATCTACGGCATTGGTATATATCCCATACTTGGTAAAGTCTGCGGCTGAGGTTAGGGTCATCATGTTTAATGCCGCCTTAGCCATGTTTGTATGCGGATGACGCGATTCTTTGTGATATTTATGAAACTTGCCTTCCATCGCAGAAACATTGATGATGTGTTTCATACCTGTGTTTTCCTTTTTCATTAGATGAACTAAGCGATTACATAGCACAAACGGAGCAACGGAGTTCACAAGCTGCACTTCCAACATTTCATAGGTATGAATCTCGCCTAATTTTAGTCTCCAACTGTTTGTTTTTCTCAAATCAACCTGTTGCAAGTCAGCATCCATTTTGCCCGTCGGGAACACTTCGTCAGTGGTTAAAGAATGGTCTATATTATAAGCAATTTGAGATGATTTTGCCGAAGCACTTAGCCCAATCCCCACTTGTTTTCCATGCCAGCTAACGGGCAAATTCTTGTTTTGGTCTTCTACTTTAGCACTCATTACGCCTAACTCTCGCAAACAGGCTTCATGGCTCGACAAAACATTTCTGACCATTGGAGGCAATTCAGCAATATTACATTCCTCTTGTGCCAATAGGTGCTTGTAGAAACCCGCCGGACGTCTCACTGTCTGTGCGGCATTGTTAATCAGAATATCCAACCTATCGTATTGCAGTTCAATATAATCACAAAATATTTCTACGCTCGGAATATGTCTTAAATCTAAGCCGTGTATTTTAAGGCGATGTCCCCATGTCTCAAAATCCTTTTCTTTGGCATAACGCAACGCCGAGTCTATCGGGAACCTTGTGGTGGCAATAACCGTTGCTCCTGCTCTTAACATCATGAGGGTAATATGGTAGCCAATTTTAAGGCGCGAGCCAGTAACCAACGCAACCTGCCCGGTAAGATCTGCCGTTTGGAAACGCTTGGCATAATTGAAATCGCCACAGGGTGTGCACATGGTATCGTAAAAATGATGAAGCGTTGTAAATACTTCTTTACACACATAGCAATTTCGGGGAGCTACTTCAACAGGCCTTGCCTGTTCTGGTTTTGGTGCAATTATTTTAGGGGCAATAAAAATAGCTGCTTCCCTAGCACTTCGTATGCCTGTGTTATTGCGGGCATGCTTATCTCTTTCGGCATCTTTCCTTTTGAGGTTTTTCTTCGCACTTTTCTTGCGTTTCGCAAACTCATCTCTTTGTGGCCTTGAGAGCCGCCCTGCTTGCTTAATAAGTTCAATTCTTTGTTCTTTCGGGATTTCAAATATTTGATTTGTATCGCCATTTAATATTCCTAAAATATATATACATTGGTCAATTTGTTCCTTACTTAATTGCCCTTCTTTTTTGCTGATTTCCATTTAGCTGGTGTTGTGAGTATTATAACCAAAGGCAAAAGTAAGAACTGTATGAGGATTAGCGCGCATGGAAACATAGTTATTTTTTGTGTGTTTGCATTTACATTAATAACTATGCTCGTCTAGTCGGACTTTCCCCTTGAATGTCCAGAAAACAAAAGCGGTGTAGCCTAACACCAATGGGGTGCCAATGGCGGCTATGGTAAGCATGATGCCCAGCGATTTTTGAGAAGCGGCGGCATTGTAAATGGTTATGCTGTTGGCAATGTCGCTGGTGGATAAAATTACTACCGGATACAATTCAATGGCTACTGTTATTAGCAGCAAACTCACCGAAAGAGCCGAGAAAATAAAGGATTGCAGGTATTTTTTTTTGGTTACCAACCTAGGAATGTTTGCAATGCTTAAGAAGGCAAGTAGTGGTATCACAAAAAGTACAGGGATTGCCCTAAATTTATCGGATAAATGTGGGTAATAGATCAAGGAATAAACCGTGGTAATTGCGAAGCTGATAATGAAAAAGATGATTGCCCGCTTTAATAAGATAGATAGTTTCGTGTAAAGCCTCCCTTCGGTTTTCATGATTAGGTAAATAGCTCCGTGCATCATGAACAAGGCAACGGTGGTAATTCCGACCATGATTGCATAAGGGTTCAAGAAAGCGAGCCAACTGCTGGTATATTCCATGTTTGCGTTCAAGGGCATTCCTTGCAAAACGTTGCCAAGCACAACGCCCAACAAAAAACCAAGTAAAGTACTGCTTACACTATAGCCTATGTCCCAGGTATTGCGCCACCATTTCATTTTTTCTTTGCTACGAAACTCTATAGAAATGGCTCTGAAAATCAGCATCAACAAAAACAGCATGAAAGGAATGTACATCGCCGAAAAAAGAGAGGCGTAGACTATTGGAAAACCAGCAAAAAGTGCTCCTCCCCCAATTACTAGCCAAACCTCATTGCCATCCCACACCGGACCAACTGCGTTGAGGGCAATTCTGCGGCTTTCATCTTTGCGGAGAAACAAGTGCCAGGCCCCTGCTCCCAAATCAAAACCATCTAAAATAGCATAGCCAGAAAAAAGGCCTCCTACAACCAAAAACCAAAGAGTTGGGTAATCTATTCCTAAAATTGTTTCCATGTTTACTTATTGTTATTTAAAAGTGAAATATTAGAAGCCATGCCTTTTTGCAAAGGTCGTTGATCAATTAAACCGCCCCCATCTTCTGGGCCATGCTTTATTTTCTTATTAAGCAGATAAATAAATAAGATGAACAGCAACGTATATACTATGGTAAACATGATGAGCGAAAACAATACTTGATTGGCAGTTACAACTGCTGATAGCGCATCGGAAGTACGCAGCAGCCCGTAAACTACCCACGGTTGGCGCCCCATTTCGGCAGCAAACCAACCTGCCTGATTAGCGATTTGTGGCAAGAACACCGCAAATACTAGCAACTTTAGGAACCAACGTGTATCAAAAAGTTTTCCTCTCCACCAAAGCAAGCAACCTAATAGAGATATCCCAATGAGTGCTATTCCTATTGTAATCATGATATGGTAAAACTGAAAAACAGCATTGATAGCCTCTGGTCTTTCATCTTCAGGAAAAGCATTAAGACCGACAACGGGTGCATTAAAATCCCACTCGGTAAGGAAACTCAGTCCCCCTGGTAGGGCAAGTCCTGTTACTTTTTGTTCTTCTTTGTCTACCCACCCGAACAGGTACAAATCGGCTACAGCCAAGCTATCAAAATGCGCTTCCATTGCGGCTAATTTTGCGGGTTGATTCTCGGCTACTCCATCGGCAGATTTATGCCCTGTGGCTAGTTGCAAAAGTGAAGATATGGTGGCGACTCCCAAAGCAATTTTCATGGCTTTCTTAGAGATAGATACGTGCCGGCCTTTTAGCAGGTAGTAGGCATGTACACTCAATACCAGAAAAGCACCTGCCAAAAAGGCCCCAATCCATACATGGCTTAAACGCTCCATAGAGGAAGGATTAAAAACCATTGCCCAAAAATCGGTGATTTCTGCCCGTGCGTTAATCCCTTCGCCAACAATATGGTAGCCAGCCGGAGTCTGCTGCCAAGAATTGGCAACGACAATCCACACTGCGCTAAACATAGAGCCTAGCCAAACCCCCAAGGTTGCAATAAAATGCACCGTTGGGCTTACTCGGTTCCAGCCAAATATCAATATTCCTAAAAAGCCGCTTTCCAATGCAAAAGCAAAAATACCTTCTGCGGCTAGTGCGCTGCCAAATATATCGCCTACATAGCGGGAGTAAGTGGCCCAGTTGGTGCCAAACTCAAATTCCATGACAATTCCGGTAGCTACGCCTATACCGAAAGTAAGGGCAAAAATACGGGTCCAGAAGTGAGCCATTTTTTCGTACTCAGGGTTCTTGGTTTGCAGGTAGCGAGCTTCCATAAATACCATTATTAGCCCTAGGCCAATGCTTAGAGGGGGGTAGATATAATGGAAAGAGATTGTAAGCGCAAATTGAACTCGGGAAAGAATTTCTACATTCATTTCAAAGGTATTTTAAATTAATAAGATGATATGTTAAGCACAAGTACCATTTTGAGTTGATTAAAATTATTTCATTACCAACTGATTATGCGTTTATTTATAATCAATTGTTGTGTGGTTAATCTTCTATATATCTGCTTAATTGCTCTTGATTTTATTATAAAAAAGTACGTTTTCAGCACTTTGCAGAAAATAAGTGAGATAAACAGTTGAATATATTAAAATATTTTAATATGTTTATGTAATTATAGTAAATTATATCGCTAAATAAAAATAAATATGTCTAAGATTATTATTATGGGTGCAGGGGTTTCGGGCCATACCGCAGCGCTTACCCTTAAACGAAAGCTAGGGCAAAAACACGAAGTAATTGTGGTTAGCCCAAATAGTCGCTACCAATGGATTCCTTCCAACATTTGGGTGAGCATTGGTCGTATGAATACCGGTCAGGTAACGTTTGAACTAGCTCCAGTTTACCAAAAACAACGCATAGATTTCCATCAGGCAAAAGCAGTATCGCTCCATCCGGAAGGGAAAGCAGGAAGAGAACAACCTTATATTACCGTAGAATACACCGGGCAAGGCAAAGAAGGGCAAACAGCCGAATTAGATTACGATTATCTTGTAAATGCCACCGGTCCTCGCCTTAAATTTGAAGCAACTGAAGGTTTAAACCCTTCGGCGGGCAATTGCCAGTCGGTTTGTACTTACCAACATGCTCAGCACTCCTGGGAAAAGCTTCAGGAAATTTTTGAAAAAATGGAAAGAGGAGAAAAGCAGACCATTGTAGTAGGCACTGGCCATGCAATGGCTACTTGCCAAGGAGCCGCCTTTGAATATATACTTAATATTGGTTTCGAAATTAGAAAACGAAAATTAGAGCCAATGGCAGAATTAGTTTGGCTTACCAATGAATACGAAGTGGGTGATTTTGGGATGGGTGGAGCCTATGTAGAACGCAATGGTTATGTTACTTCTACTACTGTGTTTGCGGAGTCGATACTGGCTGAGTACAACATTAACTGGATTAAAAGGGCGGGAGTTCAAAAAATAGAAAAAGACACTATCCACTACGAAAACCTGGAAGGAGAGTATCACCAACTACACTACGATTTTGCCATGCTGATTCCTTCCTTCTCTGGGGTGCCGCTTAAAGCGTATAGCCAAAACAAAGAGGACATCACTACCCAGTTGTTTGCCCCCAACGGATTTATGAAAGTAGATGCCGATTATTCACAGAAACCTTATGAAGAATGGACTGCTGAGGACTGGCCTTCTATCTACCAAAACCCTGATTATGAGAACGTGTATGCTGCCGGGATTGCCTTTGCGCCTCCTCATGGGATTTCCAAACCTATGAAGAGTAAAAACGGAACTCCTATTTTTCCAACTCCACCCCGTACAGGGATGCCTTCTGGGGTTATGGGCAAGGTAGTCGCACTCAATATTGCTGAGCGGCTTAAGAACAATGACCACCGCCACCACCACCGTGCTTCTATGGCAAAAATGGGAGCAGCCTGCGTGGTTTCAGCGGGATATGGCATGAGCAAAGGTATGGCAGCTACCATGACTGTCTTCCCAATTGTACAAGACTGGAAAAAATTTCCTCGATGGGGACGCAACCTTGACTATACCGTTGGCGAAGCAGGGCTAGCCGGGCACTGGATCAAAGTATTGTTGCACTATATGTTCCTATACAAAGCCAAAGCAAAACCCTTTTGGTACTTAATTCCTGAGTAAGTGAGCATAATTGGTTGCATGATAATTTAACGCAAGCAACTGATAATGAAATCGTTGTTTTAATGTTCAGTTTTTTTCATCTTTTTAAAATAAACCTATGAAACCCAATAAATTTGTCCCTTATTCTGAAATAAGTTTCACCACCATACCCGGTAAATCAACCCGTTTCTGGAGGCGTTTTTGGCCTTGGCAAATATGGCGGTTTATCGTCCTCAATGTGAAAATGATACGGATTATTACTGGTGGGCACTCTTGAAATGTACAAAACCAAGTTTTTCCAGCCAACGGGCGATACTTAGTGCTTGTTGGCTGGGAAAAAAATACGTTTGCCAAGCAGAAACTCCATTTATAGCGGCTAGTTGATAGACTTTTTTGCCATTCTTATACTCAACTCAGCCGCGCTTTTAGCGTGCATAATTTCGCCTCTAGCGAAACGAGCATATTTATCTATCCAATCAGCAGTAGGGTTCTTTTCCCCTTCGGTTAAAGGAATGATGCGAAAATCCATGCTAACTCGGGTATGTTTTTCTCTATTCTCAATGGCCCCATGAATGCAATAAGGGCTGAAAACCAACATTTCCCCAAGAGGCAATAAAACAGGCTGGCAACTGCTTCTTACCCAGTTTTGGAAATCCATTTCCTCGTCTATTTTCCTCGCAAAACGGCTGAGTAAATTCGAGGTGCGAGGAACAGACTCCGCTGCATACAGTGCTTCTAAAATCTCTTTCCCAACACTTCTGTCTGAAACTTGTAACGTATTACTGCAATCACATGCTACCAAGGGAATCCAGAGTTGAACCATGTTCGTTGGATGACCGCCTAGTAAATCACTATGCAGGTTGTGTGCCCAACCCGATTGAGTAGTTTTTGAAGCAGGAAAAGGCTCAGGAAAGTGAAAACGAACAATAGGTTGCTTCTGGAAAAGAAAATTGAAGTCAAATACATCTTGAGCCAGCTTTTTCACCAAAAATTCATAGTGACTAATAAAATCATCATTCAAAAGATAAAACTGTTTATCTAGCTGATTAAACAGTAAATCGTCCCAAGTTTTATCGCTTAATGGAAGTGCTTCATGGAGTTTATCTAGCGGAATGTCGGTAGATGCTAAAAAACCCTTTGCCATCAGCATCTTTTTTACCGCTTCTATAAATTGATTGATAGGCACTGGAAGAGGAGAAACCTGATAACCAAAAGGAAGTGGATGAGGGATTTTACCATTGTTCATAGCGTAAACAGTTTTTTATAAAAACAGATGGTGCAAAATACGGGGTAATTTAAAATAAGTTAAGTAGACAGAAAAAGTTAAGTTACATCTAAAGCTTCGAGATTTATGGTTTTATAAATTTACTTATCAAGTATTTACTATTTTGTAATTATATTAATTACAGAATCTTACTTAACAAACTCTGAAAGAATCATCGAAGAGTAGCGTATAAAAGGTAGCGAACAGCAACAAAAAAGATTGCCTTTTTACGAGCAGCCTTTCTAACAATAAAGTACAGTCCACAGATACAACAAAAGTAGTAATTTTATATGAGAAATAAGATAACTTAAAAACACCAATAATAAAGAAGGGTGGAGTATAACTTCTGCTTTGCCTATGAGTAAGCGTTCTTTATCCAAGAAAAAACTACTGTGGGATAGCGGCGCAAGCTATCCATCTTTAGAAGGACTACCTTTCTTGCTCTTGTTTCATAACGTCATTTTTGTGTAACGCTATTTCAGGACGAGACACTTCGTGAAAAGTATAAATCATTTACAGATAAACAGCGTGAGCAAAAAAAGCAAGTTATTATGAGCCGACTAAAGATAGTGCCATCATCGCATTTAGATGAATTTAAGAAGAAAATCAATTTTGACATACAGAGTAGAATTGATAAGATAATCTTCGATGCATTTTTGGGCAGTATTTAGAATTCCGTGTATAAGAATTTAGAAGAGCAAGGGAGTTACA
>CAZFQW010000088.1:0-9736 GCA_964521225.1 uncultured Roseobacteraceae bacterium | reverse complement strand
GCAATTCACGCACCTTTCCAAGCAATTTACCGATGCAGAAAATACCCCCATTGCCCCTAAAGGCGACAGCCGCGAGGGAATTATTGGGGAAATTCCCGCTTACAGCATTTTAGATTTATCGTTCTCCTACAAATACAAATTCTTGAAATTTGAAAGCGGATTTAATAATTTATTAAATGAAAAATATTTCACCCGAAGGGCGGTCGGTTACCCCGGTCCGGGGATAATTCCTTCTTTGCCAAGGGCGTTTTATTTTACGTTGGGGGTAAGGGTTTGAAAATGGAGAGTAGAAACTCGGTATTGGCTATGTTAAGTGCGGTATTAGAAGCACCGCCCTTTCAGTTTCCTGAAAAGATTGTTAATATTAATACAATGCGAACCAGCACTTATAACCTTCTTTTTTGAGCCTAAAGAATGAATTTTAGTGTCGTTCTGAGCCTGCAAAGAATCTAACAATAAGTCCAGTAAATTAGAGCCTGCTGATTTTCATATTTGGTAGGATGACAAGGTAAAGTTTATGGCTAGTACTCACCATAGTTTTTCTTTGGGAGGTCTGCCCAAGGGCTTTGCAGTCATCCCAATTCTTTTTGCCCACGCCCGATTGGCTTTTGTAGCATAAATGGCATCTGCCTTCACCAGTTCAGGATAGTGGCCATACAGACTCCGATGGGCTTCCACACTCTGTTGAAAGTTATTCACTCCTTCATGATAAGCCTGCTGGGGGGGGTGGATACGGGTATATCCATTGGATAGGCTCAACCCTAACGCCACTTTGTTCTTGTTTTTCCCCCGAACAATGGGGCGGATATGAGGCTGATGGACACTGACGATACGATGGTTGCACCGATTGGTCTGTGTGTCATACATTTCCCGTTGTTGGCGATAGACTTCTTGGATAATCCAATAATACCGCTGCTTGCGAAAGGACAATGGAAAGCGGCCGGCTTCTAAGCTATCAAGTATCCTGTCAGTAGAAGCTAAATTGCGTTGGCGATAATTGAGTTGACTGCCCAGCCTTTTACGAAGTGTTTTTTTGCCCTTGTTTTTCTTCTTGGCTACCGATAAATATTCCTTGCGGGCAACCCTAAGGTAGGCTCTTGGCCATTTGCCGACAAGTGATGGAGCGCATCAATGAGTTGTTCACTTCACTCTCTACGGGTGTTGAGCAAATCAAGGTCCGTAGGATATTTCACATAAATATCTGCTAAAGTAATATTGAGCGTGCCTTTGCCTTTTCGTGCAACTTCAGGCGGTTGGGCATAAAGCTATCCAGCCCTAGAAAGTATGGCAGGTAGGGGTTTTGCTGAATCGTGGCAATGGTTTCCCTATCGGAGAGAAGGCGACATCACATCAATTGTACTTGCTTACTGGTCTTTTAAGCCTTTTACTTTCTCTCTAGTAAAATTTAAAAAGTTATTCTGCTTCGTCTGTCATCGAACAAAAGCGACCGCAAACGGACGATATAATTCAATTTAAAACTAAAAAATATATTTAAATAATTGATAATCAATAATTTAATTAAGTGGTATTGAGTTTGATTATTTGAGACCATCACCCTAAGTGTCGCGCTTTTTTTTATTTGCTTCGCTTAGGGTTTTACTAGATTCAGATTCAAAAACATATCTCATGAGAAACTATTTACTGACCACCACATTATTTTTAGCCTTACTAAGCAGTGTAAATGCACAAAAAAAACTCTCTTATAACGAGGCAGTGCAGATTGCCCTCAAAGAAAACATTGATGCTAGAACACAAGAAAATCAGTTAGAAGTAATTAAAGCAGAAAAAATACAGGGTTATGCTGCATTTCTACCTACGGGAAACTTGGTAATTAATACCGAAAGAGCAGCAGGGAATCAGTTTATTCCTGAGTTTGATCAGCTGATTAATACAGTTTCAGAAAGTTTTTGGGGGCAAGCCGGGGCAGATATTGATTTGTTCAGAGGATTTAGCCGTATCAATACTTTAAAAAGAAATCATGTAAGAGTAGAATCTCAAGAAAATTTGATAAAGCGGACAAAGCAAATAGTTGTTTTTAACGTAACCCAACAATACTTGCAAGTATTACTCGACGAAGAACTTTTAAAAATTGCAGAAGATAACCTTAGAACACAAGAGGAGGTTTTAAACAACATAAAGGAATTAGTAACCAATGGTTTAAGGGGAATTCCAGAACAGTATGTGCAAGAAACAGAGGTAAGCCGAATGGAGACAATGATTATCCAAAGAAGAAATACCTTAATTAACGATAGAGCAATTCTGGCGCAAACATTACAGATAGAACCTACCGAAGAATTTAGTTTAGAAGCACCCAATTGGGATGCCAAAGAGATTCAAGGGAAAGTATTTGAAATAGATGAGTTATACCAAACGGCAGTTTCTATTCGCCCCGATTTATTGCAGTCAGAGTTAACTACTAAAGCTGCAAAATACTCTATCAGTATTGCCAAAGCGGGCTATTTACCAACTGCCAATGCTTATTACAGGTACCGTTCTTTTTGGAACTCAGCCAACGACCAACGTAATTTCTCAGAGCAATTTAGCGATGATAATGTGCGTAAAACTTTAGGAGCAACAATTGTGATTCCGATATTTGGTGGTTTAACGAATCGTACTCAGTACATCAGCTCTAAAATTGAATATGAAAACGCACGTTTGATTCGCCAAAATTTAGAAAAAACAGTACGAATAGATGTGAACAATGCGTATCAGAATTTTTTAGCGGCAAAGCAAAGCCTAGAAGCTTCGGAGCTACAGTTTACAGTAGCAAAACGTTCGTACAATGCTCAGAAAGAGCTTTTTGATAACGAACTGGGCGATATTATGAGTTTAGCAAGAAGCAATAACGGTTTAGTAGTTGCAAAGGCAAATTTGGCACAAGCCAATTTCACCATGATGTTTCAAGAGATTCTCTTAAAACATGCCACAGGAGAGCTTAATCCGAGTCAGCTTGATACAGAGTGATTTTTTATTCTGTTCAGAAAAAACGCTAATAACTGTAAATATTGCCAGCGTTTTTTTGTGCTCTTCGCTAATAATGCTTATTTCATCGAATTCCCTTGCCAATTCACAGAATATAGCTAGCCATGTATACAAGATAGATAGTTTAAATTGTTTATATTTATAGATAAGTTAGACTTATTCTAACAGAAATATGATTAGACCAAAACTATAACGTGTATTAAAACTTACAATTATGTCTCATCCAATGGACACTAATACTTCTCGAGCGTTAATTATAGGGGCAAGCGAATTCCCTAAAGATTCAAATTTAAACAGTTCAGAGGCAGTAATTGCCAATCTGAAGTCGTTTGCGGATATCCTTGCAAACGAAAAAATTATTGGACTTGCTGACTCCCAGGTTAATATTTTAGAAAATAACCAAGACAATACGGCAATCAAAGAACAATTGGCCCTTGCTGCAGAGCAAAGTGGCTCTACCTTAATTGTTTATTATACAGGGCATATTGTCATAAGAAAAGGTCAGTTGTTTTTAGGTACTTATAATTCAACCTTAAAGCAAATTCATGTAAATGGAATTTCCTTGGCAGAATTAATGTCCATTTTAGGAGAGTCTGAAATTAGCCAAAAAATTCTCATTTTCGATGCTGTTTACTCCAATACTGCAAGCGGACTCCCCGAAGATACTGAGCAGATAATAAAAAATACGTTCAATCATTACGAACAAGAACATTCAGATATTTTCTTGATTTCTTCTCCGGGAAATACCTATAATATTAACGACCACCCCAACTTTACCAATAGGTTTGTTGAAGTTCTTTCGAAGGGGATTCCGGAAGAGAAAGGAATACTTTCATTACAGGATATTTACGATGCCCTTTCAACCCTAAGCGAACAAGACAATAAGCAAGGGTTTCCAATCTTTGGGAAAAAAGGGAGGAAATCAACCATCACCTTTGCCTATAATCATCAATTTATTCGCTTTAGAGATTTAAGAAAACAAGCCGAGCGATTATTCGACGAAGGAAATTACCAAGAAGTACTTCCTCTATACAGAGAGGCTTCTAATCTGTTTCCGGAGAATGAATACATCAATACAAAATTACAGTTTACCTCTCATTTTCTATTGGCCAACGAGCTTTTTGCAGAAAAAGAATATTTGGAAGCAAAAAAGAATTTTGAAGAATCGCGTAACTTTTTCGATTTACCCGTTGTAAGTGCAAAAATTAATGACTGTATTGAAAAAATAGCAAGCGAACTATACGATCAGTCGGATTATGCACAGGCATTGCCTTACTACGAATACCTAGTTAAAAATTCAGAAAGCAATATTTTCTACAATCGCCGATTAAAAGTTTGCCAAGACGAAATTCGTTTTACTGAATTAATAGATAATGCAGATAGAGCTTATTTTGAAGATAATTATAAAAAAGCACTTCAATTTTATAATTCAGCGCTTGAAATTAATATGGACAATTTAGTTGTTCGAAGAAAAGAAGAGTGCGAACGGTTTTTTGAAAAAGAAAACAGCCTGAGAGAAAAACTCAGAAAAGAAATATCTGAGGAAATTTTGCAGAAACAACGGGCGATAATTGATGAAAAAATTGCCGAAGAGAAAGAAAAACTTAAAAAACAATTTCAGTTAAATAAAACGGACTCTTTAGCCAAAGCACGGGAAGAGGCAAGTAAAGCTTTTGAAGATAAAATTGAAAGCAAACTTAGCGAAATGGAGATGAGCTTCTGGAAAAGACTTTCGGTATGGAATTCAATAGAAGGCTATAAGTTTTATTTAGACTTTTTCTCAAAGGGGCAGTTTGTTAAGAAAGCTCATAAAAGAATACAGCAATTAGAGGAGAAAAATGCCAATATCATCGTCAATCACAACGGACTTTCTCAAGAGCTAAGTTCAAAAAAAACGTCAGAGACTGCTAAAAACCTTAATGGTATTCATAAAGAAGATTCACCTGAAAAGGACGAAAAAGAAGAAAGAAGCAGCGTTTCTCAGGTTGAGCGAATTAGCTTAGCCGATTTAATTAAACCTTCTGATTTCGTGGAAGAAGAACAAGAGCCGAAAGTAGAGGAAACAAAGGGTGCAACAGAGAGCCAAGCTACTATCGGAACCGTAGAAAACGAAGAGGTAAAAAATAAGGAAGAAGTAGAAGAAATTAGTGCAGCAAGCGAAGAAAAACAAGAAGTAGACGCAATTCCACAAGATGCAACAGAAGAAGAACTATGGAACTACGCATGTAATGCCAATACAGTCGCTTCTTTTATGAACTATATTAATAATACGAAGGAATCGCGATATATCGCTGAAGCTTACAACAAGGTTGGAGAACTTAGTAGAATAGAAACGGACGATGAAACCAAATCTGAATCATTTGCTAACGGGCAAGTTAAGTCAGATGCTTTTATAGCAGATGTTGTAGAAAATAGGAAAGAACAAGAAGGCACATTAGAGAATAGTTTCACCGAAAAGGCTGAGGATACTCCAACAAATGCAGAACAAAATGAGTCATCTGAAGATTCTGAAGATGCTTTATGGCAAAGAGCTGAAAAGCTAGATACCGTAGCTTCGTACATGGAGTATATAGAAAATACCAAAGAGGGAGAGCATATAGCAGATGCTTATTTTAAAATTAATTCGTTAAATAAGAGTGATTCTGAAAATCTATCAAATGAAGCAAGTGGTGCTACCGAAGAAGAAGTAGCCGAGGAGGTAAGCATGCAGTCGATAGAGCCTTTAGATTTAGAAGAAGAAATTATCTCGGAGCAAGAACGCATTGAGCCAATGCTCGAAATGAAGAATAATTCTTCGTCGCAAAACGGTATGCACACCAAAGAAGAGGCGGTGGCAACGGCTGTAAAACCCCATCCTGCCAATATCGAAGAAGGAACACTTTGGCAAAGAGCAAAAGCAGAAGATACAGTAAGTGCTTATTTCAACTATATGAACAATACTACTGAGAAAAGATATTGGGATGTGGCAAAGGCAAGAATAGGTGAACTGAAAAATAATTCTCAGTCGCAGGAGCTACAAGACTGGACACAGGCACAGGAGGAAGATACCGTAGATTCTTACAAAAAATACATTCGAAAATACCCTTTAGGGAGTTATTATGCCAAAGCGATGTTCAGATTGAATCGTTTAGAGTCCTAATAAGTAAATGTTCAATTTTAAATTACGAACGGCGAATTAATAAAATACTCATTTCGAGTGTTTTGCCTCATAAATGAATTATACCTGATTCCGTTCAAGTACTACTTATTACAAAGCCATATACAAAAAGCCTCTGCATGGAGGCTTTTTGTATAAAATAAACGAATTAGGGGTTAAAAAGACTATTGTAACCCAAAAAACTGGGTAAAAACATGCTTTTTTGTCATCTCGACTTAAGGCGAAAACGATAAGGCTTACGTGCTTTATTGTTAGATTCTTTGCAAGCTCAGAAGGACACTAAAATTTATTCTTTGACCTCAAAAAAGACTATTGTAACCCCTGATTCGCATAAAATATTTTTGATGCCTTTTAAGAATTCAATATCTCGGATACTAGACGAAAACCGACAACTTATCTTTGTTGGAGGGAAAGGGGGTACAGGAAAAACAACTGTAAGCTTAGCATTAGGGCTGTATCTTTCCGAAAGATATAGAACGTTGGTTATTTCCACAGACCCCGCACACTCTTTAAACGATGGGCTTTCTTTTGAAGAACTGAAACGCCAACACGAACAAGATGCTCTTAATAACTTACAAATTTGCGAACTAAATGCCAACGAAGAATTTGAGAAATTTAGAGCGCAGCATTATGAAGAGTTAATGCATTTGTTTGATACTACTACTTATTTTGATAAAAACGATATTGACCAATTTTTTTCTCTGACCATTCCCGGACTCGACGAACTAATGTCTTTTAAAGCCATCGCCGATTTAACAGAAAAAAGCGATTGGGAAAGAATAGTAGTTGATACCGCACCTACGGGGCACGCACTCAGACTTTTACAAACGCCTGAAATTGTGAACGATTGGGTAAAGGTAATGGCAAAACTGCGTTGGAAATACCGATATATTAAAAAAGCATTTAAGGGTAAGTATCAGCCAGACGATGCAGACGATTTACTTCTTTCTCTTAAAAAGATGATTAACCGAGTGAAAACGCTAATTACTAACTCCAGTAGCTGTGAGTTTATAGTGGTTTGTAAGCCACAGGGAATGGTAATCGCTGAAACAATTGATTTATTAGACAAACTGAAAAAAGCGCATTTGCAGGTAAATCAAATTGTAATAAACGACGTAATCTCTGGAAAATACAAAGGAGAGTACTGCCAAAAAAGAAGAAAGCAGCAATTAGAAAATATCGATTTCTTAAAAGAGCAAACACAAAATGTGCATTACAATTTAGTTAATTCGTTCCCTGAAGAAATAAAAGGGCTAGAAACAATTAGAAGTTTTGAAAAATCGTTGTTTTCGTAAATTGTATAATTTAAAAGAAAAATTGTACTTTAGTAATATTCGGTAAGAAGCGATATTTTGATGTTAGATTGATGCGTAGACTGTTACAACTTACTTTTCTACTTATAGTAGGTATAGCCTTTTCGGGTAGTTTAGCTGCTCAAGAGAATGGCATTCCCTTTATTACCAATTTTTCCCCGAAAGATTATAAAGCAGAATCGCAGAACTGGTGCTTTGTTCAAAACGAAGACGGACTTATTTATGTGGGTAATAATATGGGAGTTTTAGAGTACGATGGTGTAAGTTGGCAGTTAATACCCACAAAAACGGTTGTTCGTTCCCTAGCAATCGATGAAAAAGATAATAGAATATATGTTGGTTCAATAAGCGATTTAGGATACCTTGAAAAAAAACAAACGGGGAATCTTTCTTTCGTCTCTTTATTAGATAAAATCCCTGAAGAAAGCAGAGAATTTAATAGTATTTGGGCAACAGTAGCAACTTCAGAAGGGGTTTTATTTAGGGCAACTGATAGAATGTTTCGTTGGGCTAACAATGCAATGTCATTGATGAAGTCCAGTCCTATTATCTATAATTTGGCAGGTGAGCCTGTTTATTACGACCCCGAAGTAGGACTTGTAAGACCCAAAGGCGATAAATTCATTCCTATTTTTGATGAGAATGTATTAGCAGATATAAATGTTAATACCATCTTGCCTTACGGAAAAGATAGTTGGTTGATACAATCAATCAACGGCCTATTAACAGTATACAGCCCAAATAGTGAAGGAGATATTTTGTACACTCTTCCTGCTAATTCTACGGCGGTTTTATCACAAAATCGAGTATATAGAGGGGCGGTTTCTAACAAAAATGCCATTGGTTACACTACCTTGAAAGGTGGGGTCGTATTTCTTGATACACAAGGAAACATTCAGAACGTAATCGACAAAAACCTAGGGCTTCAAACCAATGAGTGCTACACACTTTTTGAGGACAACCAAGAAAATATTTGGGTAGGAACAGGCAACGGAATCTCTAAAATTGAAGCAAACGCTCCCATTAGTTATTTTTCAGATGCACTAGGACTTGATGGTGGAGTTATTTTAGCAGTTACCCGCTTTGAAAACAAGCTGTATGCAGGAGGGTTAGGCAGTTTTTATTTAGAAAATGGGAAATTTAATCCTGTTTTAGGCTCTAGCCAGCAAGTATGGAATTACCTGAAGTTTAAGACCAATACAAACGAAGCAAAGTTGTTAGTTTCTACGAGTGATGGGATAGGGGAAATTAAGCAAAACCAGTATGTTAATTGTGCTTTGGCTGGGGAAACTACACGTTGCTTTGTACAGTCGGAACGATACCCCAATAGAGTTTATGTAGGTAAGAGCGAAGGGATTTCTGTTATAGAGTACGACAATGGAGTCTTTAATAATATTGCGAACGTACCTAATTTTGATTTGGAGGTAAGAAATATTATCGAAGATGATAAAGGAGTAATTTGGCTAGGAACAGAATATGACGGTACTGTAAAAGTTGACTTCACTCTTTCGGAAGACTTGGAAAACCCTAAAATTGAATATTTTGATAAGTCGAAAGGCTTAGAGTCGATGACGGGGCACAGGGTCTACCAATTTGAGGGCAGCTTATTGAGTGTAAACAAAGCGGGAATTTACAAATATAATTCAGAAGGGAATCAGTTTAAGCCCGAAGAAAGATTTGGTAAAGAACTAACAAATGGTGAAAGACCAGTGATGTACTTCATTCCTGATGCCTCTGGGAAAATATGGCTTTCTGCTTTTAAGAATAACCAATATCCTATTGGGTTTGTACAAAAAAAACAAAGCGAATACAAATGGAACGATTTGATTTTAAGGCGATTGCCACCAATGGAAGTAGAAGTAATTTACCCCGAAGAAGATGGCATTATTTGGATAGGAGGAACAGAAGGGCTTTTTAGATACAATAGCAACATAGAAAAAGCGTATGACCAACCTTACAAAGCATTAATAAGGAAAATCACACTGAATGAAGATTCGGTAATTTCAAAGGCTACTCAAGGCAATACAGGTATATTAGAAATTCCCTATGCACTTAATAATCTTACGTTTTCTTATGCGGCAGCAAGCTTTGAAGATGCTGAAGCATTACTTTTTTCTTATAAATTAGAAAATTTTGACGACAGGTGGTCGGAGTGGGCACCAGAAACACGCAAAGAATATACGCTCTCTGAGGGCAAGTATGTATTTTCGGTAAAAGCAAAAAATATATACGGGGTTGAAAGCGAACCTACAACCTATTCTTTTAAGGTTTTACCACCCATCTA
>CAZFQW010000087.1:0-9744 GCA_964521225.1 uncultured Roseobacteraceae bacterium | reverse complement strand
AAGGTTATCTTTTCAACAAACAATATGGGGGGTATCCTTTCGATTCGGAGGTGTACGATGCGCTGATACAAGCAAACTTTGCGCTATCACCTATTGCGAAAAGGAGTATCAATACAGGCAAAAACATAACTAGTTTTGCGTATTCGCCATCGGTAGGGCAACTCGCTTATAGTACAGAAGGTGGTGAAATAACAATAAGGGAAATCGCTGCCAATGGTACTTTCGGAAAAATCATTACAATAATTAAAAATTGTAAAGCCAAAAACTGTACAGTTACAAAAATAAAGCTGCTAACATCGGAAAAATTACTTGTTACAGGGCATTCAAATGGAGCTATAAAGTTATGGAACGCAGCCAATGGAACTTTGGTTAATGCCACAAATGGTTCTTTTATGGGAAATAGCCCAATTGTAGGCTTAGAGATTACCAATGAAAAAATAATTGGAGTAAGCACCACTGGCAGGCTACAAACTTTAAATCTTTCTGATTTAAGCATTGAGGGCAGTACCAACGACTTACTGAGCGAAATTAAAGAAGTAAGAATGGTTGATCAAAAAGTGATTCTGCTTAAAAAAAATGGTGAGCTAGTCGATTTTAATTTAGAAACCCAAGAAGCCTCCACCTTGGCGCTTAACATTAAACATATCAATAGGCATTCAGACAGGGTGATTGCTTTAAAAAAGCAGGGAGAGTTTATTTCTGTAAGCAATGGCGGCGTGCGCCCACATTATAAGTCTTCCTTCCTAATAGAAAATATAAAGTCACTAGAAACCACCAATCAGTTTGTTGCCTTACAAAATGAAGAAAGCATCGCTTTATACCCTATAAACTATCCTGGCGAAAAGCCTTTTAAAATTCATTTAGAAGAGTCTATTCTATTACAAACTTTAATAACAGAAGATAGTAAATTTGTATTGTTATTTACTGCAAATCATCAGCTTATTATTGTGCCTATCACAGCAAGCCAAATAGCTTTTGAAAACTGCAGCGCTATCGCAGAGAGTTTAACCCAAGAAGAATGGGAACAGTACATAGGCTTCGACCTACCATACCAAGAAACCTGTAAAGGATTATGAAAAAAAATTTAATAATTATACTAACCCTTTTTTATTTAGGAAATGCATTTGCTCAAAGTGAATGCGACAAATCGACCATTGAAAATGCTCGGCAGGCTTACAGTATCGGAAATTTTAGCACAGCCGTTGAGAACTTAAATGGCTGCATTGTAGCCAAAAAAGGCAAACGTTCTGAAGAAGGCGAGAAGAGCACCAAACGCTTTGAAAATGCTCAATTGGTTGATGCTTATAAAGTAATTATTCTTGCGCACATTGCCGATGAAGAAGTAGAAAAAGCCGCCGCCGCCACAATTGCTTTATTACAAGTAGACCCTAGCTTTACCCCACGTACGGTAGATCCAGTTGAATTTCAAAAAATGGTGAGCGATGTAAAAATAGGTTTGGCTAATAAACTCATTTCTTCAGTATCAAAATCGAATGAAGACCCCCTAGAAGCCCCTGCAACAATTACAGTAATTTCAGCAGAACAAATACAACGAAGAGGATATAGGAGTATAGACGAACTATTAGCAGATGTTTCCGGGTTTGATATTGCCAAAGGGAAAGGCATTACTAGAGCTAACATTGCACAAAGAGGCTACCGCTCAAGCCTTACCGATAGAACTTTATTTTTGGTAGATGGTGTAGAAGAAAATGACATAAGTTCTGAACATGCCTACATCTCTACCCAATACAGTATCTCTAACATTAAAAGGGTTGAAATTATTTATGGCCCCGCCTCTACCATGTACGGAGCGAATGCTTTTGCGGGGGTCATTAATATCATAACGAAAGAAACAAGCAGCCATTTAAGCACAGAAAGAAATATAGGCATTACCGCTGATGCAGGCTATGGAACATGGGATACAAAATATTTTGATGTTACAGCCTCTGGCAGGGCTGGCGCAGCAGCACTCAGTATAACCGCTAGAATGTACCAGTCTGATGAGGCAAATTTATCTGAATATGAAGAGTGGGATTACCAACTTGGCGACCAAAATCATTATTTAAATAGACTAACGGATGCCGATGGAAATGCACCGAATAGTGCAGATATTAGCAAAGCAATGCAGCTCGATCAATCTGCCATGGATACCTTACTTTTAGGAAACCCAATAGGTTATACAAATCATACTAACAACATGTCGGTGAATGGGAAGCTAAAAGTGGGAGATTTTACCGTGGGTTTTAACACTTGGAGAAGAGAAGAAGGTTCTGTGGGGTGGTATACCGATCGAAGAGCAGGCTCTAAAAACGGGAGTGTATGGGTTCCCAAATTTATGTCTGCGTACTTAAAATATGAGACGTATTTAAATAGTAAGTTTTCATTAACACTCTTTACACGTTATAAGAACCATCAAATTGACGACGAAACCAAAAGTGTTACCTTAAGAAGCTACGATAATGGGGCACTGGGAATTGTAGATTTGAGAAACAATGTAGCTTCACAGTGGAACACCACCTTTTTTTATTCTACCTCAAAACAATTTAGAACAGAAGCAAGAGGCGTTTACACGCATAAAAACTTGACCGTAGTTTCGGGAATTGAATTCCGAAATAGCCTAATCCAAGGAGATTATATCAGGTCTAACGAAGCCATTCCTTCTGAAACGGGTACTCCCCCCACAGTTCCAGGAGGAAATAATTTTGAAAAAAATGATATTGGTATTTACAGCCAAGGTACCTATCAATTTTTTCCGGATAACAACGAACAAAGCTTAAAATTAGTAGCAGGAATAAGAATCGATAATAATAAAATAAGGCAACGTGGCGGATATGGCACTGTCTATAACACAAGAATAGCATTAGTTTACAAACCAATGCCAGATTTAGTATTAAAAGGATTATACGCCTCTGCTTTTAAAGATGCCTCAAGCTGGACAAAATATGCAACTACCAACGACCGCCTTTTACCCAACCCCGGGCTTAACCCCGAAACGGTAGATAATATAGAACTTAGCGTATATAAAAAAGTAGGGGATTTTAGCTTAGATATTGTCGGTTATCTTTCAAATTATACCAATGTAGTTGGATCAAAGACGGTAACTATTACCGAAAACGATATTAATCAATATAACCTAGACGAAGACTTGTTAGGAAGGGTAACTACGCAGAACCAAGCTATTGGCTCTCAGCGGATTCAAGGAGTACAAGCCAATTTTCGCTATCAGTTCAAAGCCTTAGACCTATATACTAATTACACTTTCACAAGCCCTCAAAACACTAAATCCGATGAGGACATTGATGAAAATTCGGTGCGGATTGGCGATATTGCTTCCCACCGGTTTAACCTTGGTGGAAACTACCTTTTTAACGAGTGGTTCAATATTAACCTGAGAGTGAACATGGTAGGCAACCAACCTTCGGGCGAAGGCACAACGGTTGCTTCAAACCCTTATAAACAGTTTGGGAACTATGCTATTTTAAATGGTTCTATACAATATAGAAGCAAAATTATTAAAGGACTCATTGCGCAAATGAGTATCAACAATATATTAGATACAGAGTATTTCCACCCCGGGGTAAGAACTGCAGATGGAGCCACATTATCTTCAAGGTTTCCTCAAGATAGAAGAAACTACATGCTTAGGCTGATTTACGAACTGTAAACCTTGAAAAGTTTGGTGTTTAATAAAATAGAAAGACACGCTATTGAAGCGTGGCAATTACAGTGCGCCCGCCCTTTGTTTTTTGGTTAAGTTCCACGTTAATTTCCGCATCGAGCGGCAAGAATACATCTACTCTAGAACCAAATTTTATAAAGCCAAACTCAGCACCTTGTTCTACAGTTTGGTGCTCTTTTACATACCATTTAATTCGTTTGGCAAGTGCCCCCGCTATTTGGCGGAAGAGTACTTCAACACCATTTTTATTTTTAACCACAATAGTAGTGCGCTCGTTTTCGGTGCTAGATTTAGGATGCCATGCCACAAGGTATTTACCTGCATGGTACCGTACATATTGCACCACTCCAGAAACGGGGTTTCTGTTCACATGCACATCTATGGGCGACATAAAAATGGAAACCTGCCTTCTTGGAGCTTTAAAATATTCAGGCTCTTCTGTTTCTTCAATTACTACCACTTTCCCATCGGCAGGGGCTAAAACGATCTTAGCATCTTGCTCTATTTTTACCGTAGGGCTTCTAAAAAATTGGAGAATAATTAAAAAGAAAATTACACTTACCCCAACGATGCTGTAACGAACCATAGGGTAGTTTGGCAAGAAATAAAGTACCGCTAAGTTTAAAGTGATTAAAACAGCTGAAGTTAGTATTAAGCTAGCGTACCCTTCGCGATGTATTGTCATAAGTATTTTTACTTTAAAAAAAAACATTGCCAAAGTTAGCAGGTACTTTTCAAAAATAAACCTGCCCTCTTTGGCAATGATATAAAAATGCTTTTAAGGTATGAAATTTTAATATCCTCCCCTTAACTTATAAGTATCCGCTACTTTCTGTATAGCAACCATATAAGAAGCAATTCTCATAGAAACATCGTACTTTTCCGCAGTTTCATACACTCTCTCAAACGCCTCTTTCATTATCCTATCGCTTCTACGATGCACTCTTTCTTGTGTCCATTTGTAACCAATCCGATTTTGTACCCACTCAAAATAAGAAACGGTAACACCACCTGCGTTGGCTAAAATATCGGGCACTACCCAAATTCCTTTTTCGTGAATTAGCTTATCGGCTTTTGCCGAAGTAGGGCCATTTGCCCCTTCCACAATCAGTTTTGCTTGGATATTGCCTGCGTTTTCAAGAGAAATTACATCTTCTTTTGCGGCAGGAACTAGCACATCAACATTAGAAATCAATAGTTCTTCGTTAGTGATTTTTTCTCCACCGTCAAAATTTTCTAAGGTGTTTTTGTTTTCTTTTCTGTGTTTAAGTGCCTTTTCTATATTGATTCCATCTTCATTCCAATATGCACCTGTGTGGTCGCTAATTGCTAAAATCTTAAGTCCACGCTCTTCTAGCAAGATAGCAGCATGGCTACCAACGTTTCCAAAACCCTGAATGGCCACTGTTGCGTGGATGGGGTTGAGTCGTAATTTCTCTAAAGCCACTAAGGTCGAAACCATTACGCCTCTGCCTGTTGCTTCTACTCTTCCTAACGAACCACCTAGTACAAGAGGCTTTCCGGTAACCACAGCATTTACTGTTTTACCATGTGCTTTGGAGTATTCGTCCATAATCCAGGCCATTTCTTGGGGGCCAGTACCCATGTCGGGTGCGGGGATATCCTCGTCGGGGCCAAAGATTTTGTACATCGCTACGGTATAAGCACGAGTAAGCCTTTCTAGCTCTCCTGCCGACATGTCTCTTGGTTGGCAGTTAATACCACCTTTTGCACCACCGTAAGGGATATCAACTACTGCACATTTCCAGGTCATCCAAGCAGCCAATGCTTTTACTTCGTCGATATTTACTTCGGGGTCGTAGCGGATGCCACCTTTCGAAGGCCCTAACGTGTCGGAGTGTACTACACGGTATCCTTCAAAGACTTTCTTTCTCCCATCGTCCATCGTGATGGGTAACGATACAATTACTTGTTTTCTTGGAGATTTTAAGACTTCGTAAGTCTCCGCATCTAGTCCTAGTTTTTGTGCTGCCACATCGAAACGCGACATCATCGACTCAAATGGGTTCTCCTTATCTTTAATGGGAGCAGGTTCCAGGTATGCCATAGTCCTGAATGTTTATTTTATGTGTTTAAAAAAATAAAATGTATGCTGCACCCTATCGGAAAAGAACCCTATTGATTCTACTCTTAACAGTGCTTGCATTTAGGTAAATGTTAGTTATTTAAAATGGTATATGTTTTATAAATCGGGGGCAAATTTACTCTTATTATCTATCTGAACGTACTTTTTTTATGTTTTTTGTTGAAGTACTTATTTTTCTGTCTGATAAGTGATTTTTCTTAAGAAAAAAACCTCTCTTCTTGCTCCGCTTTTAACTTCTTTGATACCCGATGCTAAAAAGTGATTTTCGTACCAATGAGAAAAACCTCCATACTGGTACCATTCAATCTTATCTCTTTCTAAAAATGGAGGAAGTTCTAAAATAGTAGTGCTATCGGTATAGGTTTTATAGTCGGATACTTTAAAACGAATTTCTTCTAGTTTATCTTCTGTATAAACAATACGCGCCATAATTAAAGAATCTGTCTGAGGGGCTATCGCTGACATGTACATTGGGATAAAAGTAGAAACGTCGTTTTTATACACATACGAATTCCCCCACAGCAACTCGCCATCAATATTAAAGGCGCAACTGAATGTAGACAAGTAATCGAATTCTGTGGGGAATGGCTTGTTGGGGTTTAAGCGTTCTAACGGAATACGACTAGGGGCAAATTCTTTATAATTGAAATTGGCTCTCACAAAGCGTTCTAAGGAGGGATCGAGCCGAGAGCCATAGCCTGCAAAAGAGTTGCCTTCTTCAATAAAATTTATGGTTCCTCCTCGATCCAATTTTGTTTTAAAAATATCTACGGTAGTAATAATTTCATCTCCTCGAAAAGCTAAGTTTTGCAAGAAAACATTGTAAGAATAGTACAGAGGCTTGTCTTTATCGCTATTCTTTCGTTCCATTACTTTCCTTAAAATTCTGTTTTGTGGCCTTTCTCTCAAAAATTTAAGGAAATAATCCATTTCTACAAAAGGGTAAGTTTTAAGAAACACAGTCTCTTCCTCACATACCTTCATGGCATAAATTCCATGTGCCTCGTCGCTACCTCGCAAGGCATAAGTACCCAAAAAGAGTGTTTCTAACGAATTTATAATAATTGCGCGATAGGCTAAAAAGCGAAACCCAGGTTCAGACTTATAAAAAAAGTTTGAAATCAGTCTGCCCTCAAAATCGTAGCGGTTAATATATAACCCTCTTTTATTGGCGGGGTTGCTTTGGAAAAGCACTACACTAATTACCTCATCTGTTTTGTCTACTGTTAAATCTACCAAGTCTGCCTTTAGTTGGTTTACAGAAGATAAAATTATTTTTCTTCCTGTTTTGGTATTGTAGCCAATTACAGCAGGGTATGTTTTTATGCTTCCTCCGAAGAAACATAAATCGCCTACTACTTTAAATTTTGTAATAAAGTAGTCTTTGATATTTTCATATTCAATCAGCCTAAGTTCCTTACTTTCAATTCCTAATTGAAGAATCTGATATTCAGTTTCTTTAGGGGAAACCAAGAAATAAATGTAGCTGTCTGTAATGTAGTGATCAATAATTACGGAGGTAAATTTAACCGGGAAAGCCCGGGTCCATTGTTGGTTTAGCTCTTTATCGAGTTTTGAAAAAACCAATTTGATTTCTCCTTTTTCAATATCATTACTTTTTAAAAGTAAAATAGCCCCATTTTCTTCTAATGGATATAACTTGTAATTATTTCCTGCTTTATTATCTATCGGAAATTCTATGATTTCGCTTGAAATAGTTTGTGCTATTGAACCCGGAATAAAGTAAAGGAGTGTAATAATGACTGTTAGTGTATATTTTTTCATAGCTGTTTTCAAATAACTGGTTGAAATTTGAGTAATAAGCCTAGCCTATGTTATGGAGTTAACGATTTAACTAGTCCGTTATATACGGTGTTTAAATTATTGATTTACTCAAGTTAAACATCTTCAATTTAAAAACTCGCTAGCCTTAGTAACTGTTTGTTCTACAAATTTTTGGTGATTACCCAATATGCTTAAAAAGGTTTTTAATGGTGCTTTAAACTCTTGGAAATATATACTGGCCACTATTTTTGGTTTGTTTGTTTTATTTCTATTGGTTGATTTTATTTTTCCGTTCCGATTTCAGCCCCGCTACTCTCAAATTATTTTGAGTAAAGAAGGGAAACCGCTACACTTTTTTTTAAGCGAAGACGATAAATGGAGAATAAAATCTACCCTTGCAGAACTTCCCGAAGAACTTAAAAAATCGATTCTCTATAAAGAAGATAAATACTTTTATTACCATTTCGGAATTAATCTTTTTTCGATAGCGCAAGCTTTCACCAACAATATTATTCAGGGAAAGAAAGTATCTGGGGCATCAACCATTACAATGCAAGTGGCTCGTTTGCTTGAACCCAAACCCCGAACCTATAAAAACAAAGTTATTGAAACGTTCAGGGCTTTTCAGTTAGAGTGGCACCTTTCAAAAGACGAAATCTTATCCCTTTACTTTAACCTAGTTCCTTATGGGGGTAATATTGAAGGCGTACGGGCAGCTTCTTTGCTTTATTTTGGAATAGAACCTAGCGAGCTAAGTTTAGCCCAAACCGTAGTGCTTGCCATAGTCCCCAATAGGCCTACCTCTTTAGCATTGGGTAAGTATAACACGGCAATTAGAATTGCACGAAACCAGTGGCTTGCTAAATTGAAGCAAAACGCCCTTTTTAGTGATGATGAAATAGAAGAAGCACTAATTGAGCCGCTAGAAGCCTACCGAAGAAATTCCCCCAAAAAAGCACCGCATTTTGCCTACCAAGCAAAAAGGAATCATTCTAATATTCCTGTACTCAGTACAACGCTCCACTACGAAACACAGGCAATAGTGCACGAGCTTTCAGCGCAATACCTACAGCGTACAAAGGCTTTTGGCGTTTATAACGCAGCGGTTTTGGTAGTAGATAATGCAAAAAAGGAAATTATAGCCTATGTAGGAAACCCTGATTTTAATGATAACTTGAATGCGGGGCAGGTAGATGGTACAAGAGCATTGCGCTCGCCGGGCAGTACGCTTAAACCCTTTATTTACGGACTTACCTTCGATGCCGGAATTTACACTCCGCTCTCTATCCTCTACGATGTGCCTGTGGACTTTGAGAATTATTCGCCTCAAAATTTTGACCTTCATTTTAATGGGAAAGTAACCGTAAAAACAGCACTCGAAAGCTCTTTAAACGTGGTGGCGGTAAACGCTTTGGAAGAAATAGGCGTTCCGAAGCTAATCCAAACTTTAGAGATGGCTGGTTTTGCTTCCATCAGCCGGTATAAACATAGTTTGGGGCTTTCGCTTGCCCTAGGAGGCTGCGGGGTTTCTTTGTTTGAAATGGCAGGGATATACAGTGCCCTTGCCACAAAAGGAAAATTCGGAACGCTTACTTATTTACAAAAAAGTACTGAAACCTCCTTTCCGCAAAGGCAGCAAATTATGAGTCCCGATGCCGCTTTTATGGTAACGGATATTCTTTCCGAAATTGACCGCCCCGATTTGCCCAATCAGTACCTTTCTACTAGCAAAGTACCTAAAATCGCTTGGAAAACAGGAACTTCTTATGGCAGAAGAGATGCTTGGAGTATCGGCTACAATAAAAAATACACCGTAGCAGTTTGGATGGGCAATTTCAATGGCAAAGGAGCACGAGCACTTACGGGAGCAGGTATTGCCACGCCATTGCTTTTCAAAATATTCAATACCATTGACTACAACAGCAACGACAACTGGTACGAAGCACCAGAATCGCTTAGAGAGCGGGTTGTTTGCCAAGAAACAGGGCTTCTTCCTTCCGAAAACTGTACTGCTTTTGCAACCGATTATTTCATTCCACGGGTTTCAAGTATTAAACAGTGCAACCACCAAAAAACAGTTTTTATTTCAGCCGATGAGTCGGAAAGCTACTGCATTCATTGCCTGCCATCATCGGGCTACAAAAAGAAACTATTCCCGAACTACAAGCCCGAA
>CAZFQW010000086.1:0-9791 GCA_964521225.1 uncultured Roseobacteraceae bacterium | reverse complement strand
ATTGAAACTTAGCTTTTACATATGTAATGGAATTAAACAAACAACTAGATCGCAAGCAACTACACATTATTATCATAAAAAAAAGGCACTACTTAGATGAAAAAGTTACTACTCAAGCTAGTTAACGGAGAAGTAGCAGAATGGTCAAAGGTATCCCTGCTTCTTGGCATAGGCTTTTTCACAGGTATTTTTGTGGCTACTTACGACGTAACCATTACAGCCCTTTTTCTTGAGTTTTTCAATGAGGAAAAAGACATCCCCCATGCGGTAATTGCTACGGGTATTTCAGGAATCATTTCTACCCTTATTTTCCAAACGCTTCAAAAATTTTTTGGATTTAGAAGAACAACCGTTGGTGTTTTTATCCTGCTGATTATAGGGTTGGGGTTTGTTACCGCCGCTATTAATATTGGCACTATAGAGTCTTACATGGTATTTGCTGCCTTTGTGGCATTAGGCCCTCTCAATGCACTCATCATTCTTTCTTTTTGGATTCTATTTGGCAGGTTATTTACCGTGCGGCAAACTAAACGCTTAGCCGGTGGAATTGATACCGGGCAAGCATTTGCAACTATTTTCGCTTTTTTTGGCATCATCATTTACCAAAACTTTATTTCGGAAGAAACCAAAGTGCTCTTGTATGTAAGCTTTGGTTGCGTGGTTTCATGCTTATTTCTCTATATAGCAATATTTAGAAAGTTTGATTTGATTGAGCCGAAGATAGTAAAAGTTGAAAAAAAACAGAAAGAAGGAGTTAGATGGAAAGGGCAAAAACGCTATGTAGTGCTCATGGCACTCTTTGTAATTCTCTCGTCGATAGCTGCTAGGTTTGTCTTATATTCATTCCTTACAGTAACAGAAGCTTTTTTTGAAGAAGGTACGCAAAAAGCGACTTTCTTATCCACTTTTGGGGCGTTGGTAATGATTACCTCATTTGCAGTACAAACATTTTGGAACGATAAAATTTTGGAGATATACGGTTTAAAATGGGCATTGTTATTACTGCCAATCATGCTTGTATTCTTTGGTGTGGTAAGTACAACTGCTGCTTTTTTCTTTGGGTACGATAGAAACGGAGGCGATTCTTTCCTTTTCTTCTTTTTGTTAATAGTAATCAGCAAGCTAGTAACCGACTCTCTGCGAGACTCTCTTGAAAGCCCTACCATTAAGTTCTTTTTTCTTCCGATTGATTCTTCCATCCGCTTTAATATTCAAACAACTATTGAAGGAGTGGTAAAAGAGTCGGCAACATTGGTAGCAGGCTTACTGATGAGTTTCCTTACATCGCTTGCCTTTTACGACATTCTTTATAACAATTATGCACTTTTTGTGATAATTGCCGCTTGGGCGTTTGTAACATTTAAGCTGCATCACGATTACAAAGAAGCACTCACTATCTCTTTAAAAACAAGTAGACCTAAGCGCGAATATTTAGAACAAAGCGAACAACTTTCGGTGCCTCGGTATTTAAGCAGGCAGCTCGAAAAAACGAAAGGGAAACTCCAAAAAGTAGTACTGAATATTATGGACAGAATCGACCCATTTTTATACCGGTCGAGTTTGCTTTCATTCGCACTTTTTGAGTCTAAAGATTTACAAATAAAATCCTTAAATACGATTGCCGCCCTAAAGCTTTTTGATGCTACCAGAACTTTAAGAGTGTATACCAAAACAGCCCGTAAAAACGGTGTAAGAGAATACGCAGAACTAGTATTTGAAGATTTGAAGCGCTCCAGAACCGATGCCGACGACCTTAGGAAAGTGCTCACGCTCGCCTCTTCTCAAGATGCAAAAGATAGGTATTATGCCGTCCGCCTAATTGATTTTATATACAGCGAAAACACCTTTAACGTCTTAATCCTTTTATTAAGAGATTATGCATTAGATGTAAGAAAAGAAGCTTTATTAGTGGCAGGAAGACACAAAGTGCTCGATGCCATCTCTATTGTAATTGAACACCTTTCCATCCTAACCTTTGAAAAAGTAGCAATCGCCTCTTTAATGGCGTATGGCGAGGCAGGGTTACACGCTCTAGAAGTTGCCTTTTATAAAAACGGGCAGTCGCAAAGAACAATGGTTAATATTATAGATATCTACGGCCGAATAGGGGGCGAAAAAGCTACAGAACTTTTACTAGATAAAATTGAATATCCCGATAAAATTATACTGTACAAAGTATATCAATCGCTTTATGTAAGTGGTTGGACTGCCGACGATACCTACCAAATTTACGTGAAAGGCGTTCTAATGGAGGAGTGTGGGAAAATTATTTGGAACATCGCTGCCTTAGAAGAAATTAGAAACGACGAGCACCACCTACTCCTAAAAGCCGCAATGGAACATGAGTTAGAAGAAAACCTAGAAAAATTTTTCCTCTTTCTTTCCCTAATATATAATCGGCAATCGGTACTATTGGTAAAAAGTAACCTAATTGGAGGTACTGCCGATAGCATTGGTTACGCCCTTGAACTCCTCGATATTTTTGTAGACGACGACCTGAAACCAAAAATCCTTCCCCTATTAGACGACCTCTCTACTGCCGATAAACTTCGGAAATTAGAAGGGGAATTCCCCCGCGAGCCTTTGGGCGAATTAGAAGTGCTGCTTCAAATTTTAAATAGAGACATTAACCATATTAATAGGTGGACGAAAGCCTGCGCTATTTATGCGTATGTGTTCTCAAAAGATGCTTATTTAGAACCAGCGTTGGTTGCTCAGTTGTTTAATCCCGACCCTTTATTACACGAGATGGCAGCATGGGCCGTTTACGGTTATAACCAGCCATATTTTCAAAAATATTTGAAACGAGTAGACATCGACATTGCTAAGCGAATTGAGATGCTTTGGAAACAGTCGGAAAAGAAAAATATTTTAAGCCATCTGGAGTTCAGCAAAATTAAATTTTTGTTTAAGGTTAACTTGTTTGAAGGTTTGAATGGTACTGAAATTTCGGAAATTGCAGATGGTATACGAGAAATTAAAATAAATCAGCATCATACTTTTGAGTTAAAGAATACCCAATGGCAAAACGATTTTGTGTTGGTAATCTACCGAGGCACTGTCGAAGTAAAAGACATAAAATCAGAAAATAAAGCTACTTTTAGCAATCATAAACTTGTTGCCTCTTTCCTATTAGATATTCCTTTAGAAAATATTCAAATCAAAACATTAGAAGATAGCGTGATTTGGGTATTAGACAGTATCAACTTTTATAAAGTTGTAGCTTCTCGGCCCGACTTTACCTCTCAGTTTTTGATAAACATTTCAGAGAATGAATTTAACGAGCCAGAAGAAATGAATTTAACCTAAAATAAGGCAAACGAAGAGGATTAAATGGGAGCAATAAAAACATACATTATACATTCTGAAGAAGAGAATAGTGCGAATGGCACTACTCAAAAATCTTGGGTAGAAATGTTTAGCGTATTATTGGCTCACATGTCATCCGAAATTTCCGATAATCAAAATAGAGTAGAGGCACTCTCTACAGATGAGCTAGAGCATCATGTAATCGACAAAAGCGCAAAATATATCCTTATTGTTTCCCCAAACTTATTTGCAAGTGTCACCAAAACTCCTTGGCAAAATATTTTAGAAGAAGCAATCAGCAAGGGCGTTTCGGTGTATAAAGCCATTAAATACCCGATAGAGGGCAGCATAGAACCAAGCTGGCTGAAACAAATGCTAGCCTATAAGTTCTACAAACAAGCAGACGACAGCATCGAAGAAATTCATGACTTCTTTTCCGAAGAAGCAGAGAAATCTTTTTGGCTCAGTTTAAACGATATTACCTACGATGTGCTCAGCAGCGAACTACCCAAAGAAACACTTTGCGTTTATTTAGCAGCAACAAGCGAAGATTTAGAAAAAAGCAGAAGCGTAGTAAAACGCGAACTACAACGGCACGGATATAAAGTTTTACCCGATAAGGCGTTATCGACTCAATCTGCCGAATTAAGTCAGCAAATGCAGGAAGATTTAGAAAAATGCTGCCTTTCTATTCACATGATTGGGGAAAAATACGGGGAAACTTTAGAAGATACTGAACGTTCTATGGTAGAGTTTCAAAATCTTGAAGCATCGAACCATTCAAAAAAAATGGCAGATAAAGGAGTATTTTTCAAAAGATATATATGGCTACCTAACAACGAACTCTTGGCCGATGAACGCCAAAGATTTTATTTAGACAGATTAAATCGAGATCCTGAAAAACAGCATGGCAGCGAGTTTTTACAAAATCATATAGAAGATTTTAAGACAGTTGTTCTCAATTACTTAGAAAAAGAGCAAAAAGAAGAGCATACTTTAGAGGAGGACGACGACGACGAAACAATCGCAAACAAAAACAATCGAGGAAAATTATTATATTTAATAGTTGATAAGCGCGATGAAGAAGCAAGTATTTCTATGAAAAATTGGTTAGATACCCAAGGATACCAAGTCTTACGTACTGATCTTGAAAGTCATAAATCTCGAAATGCTCGAATTATTCATCAGCGCAATTTAAACCTCTGCGACGGTCTCATCATTTTCTTTAGCAAAGCAACAGAAGCTTGGTTAATATCTAAATTACAAGATATTTTGAAGTCGCCAGGCCTAGGAAGAGAAGTTCCTCTCAATAATAAAGCTATATTTACAGACTCTGAAGCAAATGAAAAAAGGTTAGAAATAATTCGAAGTAGAAATACACAATATCAAGATGCCTTGGTAATCTTAAATAAAGGTGAATTTTTGCCGTCCTCCCTAAAAAATTTCCTATTAAACTTACCAGCAGTTCAAGAAGAACGTTATTATTATCAAAGTCAGCAACAATAAATAATTTGAGTTTTTACTCATCGTATGCCAGCTATTTCCGACAAAACTATAACGCATAACCCATTTCCGGGGCTACGGCCTTTTAGGACGGAAGAGACACACCTTTTCTTTGGCAGAGAAGGGCAAGTAGATGAGGTGGTCGAAAAACTCAATACCAACAGGTTTATAGCAATTTTGGGAACTTCGGGAAGTGGTAAATCTTCTTTAATGTATTGCGGGTTAATTCCCAATTTGCATGGAGGGTTTATGTCTGGCACGGGTTCTAACTGGCGTGTAGTGGTTACTAGGCCAGGGATTTCCCCGATTAAGAACCTGGCAGAAGCTCTCGTAAAAACCGAAAAAATTAGCACCGATTCAGAAAACTGGGCAATTAACGTACAATCGAAACAATCAGTCCTCCGAAGTAGCTCTTTAGGCCTTGTAGAGTCTATCAAGAGAATGAGGTCTTCCGGCGACGAAAATATATTATTACTTGTAGATCAATTTGAAGAGCTTTTTAGATTTAATCGTTTAGAAGACGATAATTTCTCTATTAACGAATCGGCTGCATTTGTAAAACTACTAGTTGAAGTTGTAGAGCAATCTGAAATCCCTATTTATATAGTAATGACCATGCGGTCAGATTATATAGGAGATTGTGCTCAATTTCCCCTGTTAACTTCTCTCATTAACGAGAGCCATTACCTGATACCTCAGATGACTCGCGATCAAAAGAAAGCAGCCGTTTTAGGTCCTGTTGCCGTAGGTGGAGGTACAATGACTTCACGTTTAGTACAACGCTTGCTAAACGATTTGGGCGAAAACCCTGACCAACTCCCCATTTTGCAACACTCTTTAATGCGAACATGGGATTACTGGATACAACATGGGAAGGAAAGCAGTGAGATTGATTTAATCCATTACGAGGCAATTGGCAAAATGGAAGGGGCACTTTCTCAGCATGCCGACGAAGCCTACGAAGAACTCAACAAAAGACAAAAAGAACTTTGCGGAACGCTCTTTAAAACTCTAACCGAAAAGGGAATAGACGGGCGAGGTGTAAGGCGGCCGACTCGGCTAGGCGATATCGCTGAAATAGCAAAGGTGGATATTTACGAGCTGATTATTATCATCGATCGGTTTAGAATGGGAGGGCGAACACTATTGATGCCCCCGCCTAATGTTCCTTTAGACGAAGAGTCGATTATTGATATTTCCCACGAAAGTTTAATGCGTATTTGGGTGCGCTGCAAAGAGTGGGTAGAAAACGAAGCCGATGCTGTAAAAACGTATTTAAGACTGGCAGAAGCAGCAGCGATGTATCAAGTAGGCAAAACAACCCTTTGGAGGCCTCCAGATTTGCAACTCGCCCTTAATTGGCGCAACAAAGTAAAACCCAATATTATTTGGGCGCAACGCTACGACCCTGCGTTTGAACGCACCATGGTGTTTTTAGATACTAGCCAGAAAGAGTACGAAGATGAGCAGAGAAGCAAAGACCGCTTACAAAAACGGGCAATAAAACGGCAAAAAGTGATTTCTATATTTTTAACGTTTGCAGTAATTGGAGCAGTTTTCTTAGTTATTTTTTCGAAAATACAGGCAGGAAATGCCGAGGATAGTTTAGAAAAAGCGAGACGACAAGAAAAAATAGCAAATGAAGAAAGTAAAAGAGCACAAGAACAAGAGAAAAAAGCACTTGCAGCAGAACAACAAGCCCAAGAAAATCTCAAAACGGCAGAACGAGAAAGACAAAATGCGTTAGCGCAAGAAAAAAAGGCAAGATAAGCCTTGGTAACTGCCGAAGAACAAAAAAGAATTGCCGAGCAAGAAAAAAACAATGCACAGCAAAGTGCAATTGCCGCAGATAGTGCAAGACAGGTGGCTCTAAGGCAAGAACAAATTGCAAGAGAAAACTTATACAAAGCCACCAAAGCAAGAGAGGAGGCAGATACCAATGCAGCGGAGGCATCGAAACTAAGGTTTCTATCTTTAGGGCAAACTATGGCGGTAAAGTCGTTACGATTAAGCGATACTACACAAAGCGCACTAGTGGCCAAACAGGCTTATATTTTCCACGATAGATATAAAGGAAACCCTTATCATCCAGATTTATACGATGGCTTGTATTATGCCGAAAAACGATTAGAAGGCGACTCGTTTAACATACTAGCTGGGCACAAAGATGCTGTGCGCGATATTGTGGTAACTGCCAAAAAAGACATACTGTTCACTGTAGGTAGCGATGGAAAGATTTTACAATGGGAGTTCGCCAAAGGCGCAAAGCAAGAACCTAATATCATATTTGAAGGCAACTATATCTATCGCTCTGTAGCCCTGGATAAAAGCCAAAATTGGCTAGCATGTGGTACAGCAGAGTCTTTTATACAACTGATAGATTTAAATAACCCATCGGAACCTGTTATTTTAGAAGGGCACAGTTCCATTGTATGGGAGGTGCAATTTACTTCTGACGGGAAAGGACTGGTTTCCACCGGCGACGACCAACAGATAATTTACTGGGATTTAGAAACCTATGAAAGCAGGGTAATTACTACCGCTGAAGATAAAATTAGAAGTTTTGAAATCACAGAAAATGGCTTACTATACGGTCTTTTGGCCAACGGAAAACTGAACGTCTGGAAACTTTCAGAAGAAAACTCTGAGAACCAACTGATTTACGAAGTTGCAGGGCAAAGAGGGGCAGCCATTGCCTTTTCTGCAACTAAAGAAATTATTGTACAAGGTTACTCAAGCGGCTTAGTGAGGGTTTGGGACATAAAATCAAACACAGTTTTGAACAACTTGGAAGGGCATAGTGCAAAAATTAGCGATATTGCCATCAGCAAAACAGGGAAGTTCATTGCAACAGCTAGCCTCGACGGAACAGTAAGAGTGTGGCAAACTGATAATCTGGAAGAAGATCCCATTGTGTTAAACGACCACTCTTCTTGGGTACTTTCCACTATGTTTAGTAACGATGAAAAGCATATTTATGTAGGGACTAAGAATGAAACGATACGATTCTATCCGATTAACATGAAAGACATGTCGGATAGGCTCTGCAATAAGCTAGACCGCAACATGACCGACGAAGAATGGGAAAAATTTGTTGGAGGAGACATTGAAAAAGAATTAACTTGTACTATTAACGAGGCAAGAAAAGACTGATGCAGATAATTACCAGAACTAACTACCGAATATGCTTCCATTACGCTTAACCATTTTATTATTCTTATTATTTTTTTCTTTGGTATCATGGGGGCAAGACTGTGGCCAGAAACTAGCGCAAGCCGAACGGACTTACGAAGCCGGACGGCTCGATGAAATTGCAAGTATTCTCGGTAACTGCTTTGAATTAGAAGAAAGTGCCAATGGCTTTAGTAAAAGTGAAAAACAAAGGGCGTATCATCTGTTAACTCGAACTTACCTATACACCGATCAAATCGAAGAAGCTGAAAATACACTTATTAACTTACTTTCGGTAGAACCTGAATATCAAATTAACTACTCTTCTGACCCTGCTGAATTTGTAGAATTACTACGGAAGTTCAGAACAACGCCTATATTTTCTTTAGGGGTAGTCGCCGGTATTAATATTACCAATGTACAAGTTCAAAATGTGTTTGGGCTTCAAAATACAAGTATATCGCAAGGTACTTATGGTACTCAGCCAGGGTTTCAACTAGGGCTATCGGCCGATATACCGCTTTTAAAATTTATAGAGTTCTCGCCAGAAGTAATGCTCACACAGCAAAGCTTTACTTTTAAAAATGCAATGTTCGATTACACAGAACTTGACATGACTGAGTTGCAAACTCATTTAATCATCCCCCTATCTTTTAAAGCTTTATTAATTAAAGGAAAAACCAGACCCTTTGTGGAAGCAGGAATTACCACAAGTTTGCTATTTAGTTCAGAAGCAGAAGTGGCTCGAACATTTCTACCCAATATCGGCGAAATTGTGGAAAGAGAACCACAAGATCAAACGATTTCTATGTTTGATTCTAACCTCAGAAAGACAGTGAACCTATCCTACTTTGCAGGAGTAGGAGTTCGCCGCAAAATTAAAAGAGCATTCATTAGTTTAAGCGTTCGCTTGGGGCAAACGCTCGAAAACGTAGTAGAAACTAAAAATAGATATTCTAATACCGATTTAATTTACCGATATGGATACTTAGATGACGACTTCTTACTAAGAAATCTACAATTAAACTTTAGGTATCTTTACTCTATCTATAAACCCAAAAAATTAAAAAGGAAAGAATAGTAAACTACACACTCCTATGCAGCAAAACAACCTATTAATAAAGCTTTTATTATTGACTATAACCGCTTCGGTATTACTTTCTTGCGAAAGTGAAACAGTGGATAAGTTTGGCGAATCCAATGCTTTTATTAAGTTTTATGGGAGTGCCGGAAGCGATATAGGGCAAGACTTATTGGAAACGAATACTGGAGATTTTGTGCTCTTAGGAACTTCTTCTTCATTTACAACTAACAGAAACAATTCGGATTTTTATGTGGTGAAAACCGATAACTTCGGCAATGAAATTTGGAGTTTCACCTATGGCGACTCGCTTAATAATGAAGTAGCAAGCCAAATTGAAACCACACAAGACGGAGGATTTATCATCATTGGGACAAAAACCCCTCTAGCTGCAACAGATAGCGATATTCACTTAATAAAAATTGATTCGACAGGCGTGCAACAATGGCAGCAAACCTTAGGATTTAGCGGAACGATAGAACGAGGAAATAGCGTTCAGGCTACTTTTGATGGCGGGTATGTAATTGTTGGAGATACTAGAAGCACTTCAACCACCTCTCAAGCTGCTACCGATATGTACATTTCAAAACTGAACAATACAGGGCAAGTAGAATGGGAGCGCACCTATGGTTTCGAGCAACAAAAAGACGATACAGGCATTGGCGTTTTAGAGGCGACTAATGGAGACTTTATTTGGTTTGGTAGCAACATAGTAGATCAAGGCGGG
>CAZFQW010000085.1:0-9802 GCA_964521225.1 uncultured Roseobacteraceae bacterium | reverse complement strand
ATCATTCAAAAAATTTGTAATCTCCCTTATACACTAAATTCTATACAGGCTCAAATAGAACTTCTGGAATTTAATTAACCCCCATGATACTACTCCGCTTTTCGCCAAACAGTGGTACGCCCCATTAAAGAAAACCCGATAAACCCACGTACATTCAAAGTTTTTTTATCTTTTTGCAAGGTAATTTTACAGCGATAGGTTTTTCCATTCTCTGGGTCGTATACTTCGCCATCTTCCCACACATTATTTCCGTTATATTCAAATTCAGATAAAATATTTAGTCCAATTAGTTTTCTATTTCTCAGATTTTCGTTAGGATTTTTACTATCAATTCCGTCTGCCTCACCCAACTCAATACTTTTACTCCAAATAATTTTCCCAAAATACTTTTTTTCTTTCTTGTAGATTTCAACCTTTGCCTCACTATTTTCTGTGAACCAAATACCCACTATTTGGTCGGCTTCGGTGTTGTAATTCAATGGGAAAAGGAAGAAAACTAGCGAAAAAATAGCAATAAGATGTTTCATAACTTTTATGTTGATTGATAATTGAATTACATTTGAATATTCTCTACAATTAAACTGACAATTGTTACCGCAGGTTAAATAAAATTTTTAGCGAGAAGATTCTATTTAATGATTTGAACCCGCCCTTCTTTCTCATATTTTAGCAAATGAAATAACTAACAAACCACCGACAAAAAACAACTTAAAACTTTTACCATGAAAAATTTATACGTTGCCCTCTTTCTGAGTTTTGCAATTTCTAATTATACAAACGGGCAAAATTTAGTTCCTAATGGTGACTTTGAGTCTATTGAAATGCAAGCATGCCGTTCGTGCGACGATACTGGAGATTTTGAGCATATGGTATTTCCTTGGAAAGCTCCCGTTCAGAAAGGCGCTCCTCAGGTAAAAACCTTTGACCACGCTAAAGTAAATAAAGGATTAGCTTTTGTGGAAAGCCCTATTCCTTACTCTGGAGACATGATGGTCGCATTTCATCCTTATCAATATCTTACGGTAGAGCTAGAAACGAGTCTAAAACCGAATAGACGTTACTATGCTGAACTTTGGGTAGCACTTAGTCCCGAAGCAAAAGCAGCGTGTAATAATATAGGAATGTTTTTTTCTTCTACAGGTGTAAAGTGTGAGCCTTACGACGAACAAAGCCCTCCTTTGAATGTAAAACCGCAGCTTATGGAAAGCACTGTAATTAAAACAGGACCTGACGAAAAGTGGCATAAAGTAGCAGGTATTTTTACAGCGCAACAAGAACTCAAATATCTAACTATCGGAAACTTTACTCCAATGGCGCAAACAAATGTTGAGGCGATGAATGGCAATAGCTCGTCGGAAGGTATTTACTACTATTTAGACAATGTAATTGTACTACCTGCAACCGAAGAAGTATTAGCCGCCCGCTCCGATGAGTTAAGCAATGGAAGTACTTTCCGTTTAGAGAATGTTACCTTTGAAACCGGCAATGCTAATCTTACCCAAGGTTCGCACCCTGAACTAGATAATGTTGCCCGAAAAATGAATTTAGACCCTTCGGCTAACCTCCAAATTTCAGGGCATACCGATAATGTGGGCAACGAACAAAATAACGTTCAGCTTTCTACCGATCGTGCCGAAAGTATTAAAGCTTACTTAGTTGCCAGAGGTATTAATTCGGATAGAATTTATGCAAAAGGCTACGGAAGTTCAAGACCAGTAGCTTCTAACGATAGCGATAGTGGCCGAGCACAAAACAGACGTGTGGAAATCACCATCGTGAAAGAATAAAAAAATAAATAACTTATTTCGCCCTGAAATAGCGTTAAAGCTTTTGGGTTGAATTAACAGGCATCGAGTTTTTACTCGATGCTTTTTTTGTTTTACAATTTTTGACTTGGCTTTGCTTGTGCAATACAGGTGTTTTCATTTGGCAGCTCTAGTGTGGTCTTTGTTCATTATAGATACCAATACTTTCAATGCGCTTTTCATGAACTCTATATCCCTGATTGTAACCCCTAAAATAAACTCACCCTTCAGTACTGCATTGAATCTTATGAGTATTGAGTAATTGCTGATAATTATTGCAATTACAAGAATATTGCAGGCCTTTCTTGCTCTTGTTTCATAACGTCATTTTTGTGTAACGCTATTTCAGGACGAGACAGATTCAATAAAAAAGCCTGACTTAATTTATGAAGCCAGGCTTTTTTATTGAATCAATTTAATATTTAACCGTTCATAGAAATTAAAAATTCTTCATTGTTACGTGTGCCTCTCATATTTTTTAATAGATGTTCCATTGCCTCGTTAGAGTTCATGTCGTCCATTGATTTTCTGAGTAACCATACACGCTGTAAAGTATCTTTATCAAGCAATAAATCTTCTCTTCTTGTACCCGAAGAAGGGATATCGATAGAAGGGAAAACACGCCTGTTTGAAAGCTTGCGGTCTAACTGAAGTTCCATATTACCCGTTCCTTTAAATTCCTCGAAAATCACTTCGTCCATTTTAGAACCTGTTTCAATTAAAGCAGTGGCAATAATTGTGAGAGAACCGCCATTTTCAACGTTTCTGGCAGCACCAAAGAATCGTTTTGGCTTGTGTAGTGCGTTGGCATCTACACCACCCGAAAGTATCTTACCCGAAGAAGGTAATACGGTATTATAAGCACGTGCTAATCTTGTGATAGAGTCTAGCAGAATTACCACGTCGTGCCCACACTCTACCAAACGCTTTGCTTTTTCTAAAACAATAGATGCCACTTTTACATGTCGCTCTGCCTGTTCGTCGAAGGTAGAAGAAATTACTTCTCCGTTTACACTTCTTGCCATATCCGTTACTTCTTCAGGACGTTCGTCAATTAAAAGAACCATTAAGTAACACTCTGGATGGTTTTTAGAAATTGCATTGGCAACTTCTTTCAGTAGTACCGTTTTACCTGTTTTGGGCTGTGCAACAATCATCCCCCTTTGTCCTTTGCCAATAGGGGCAAACAAATCGAGGATTCTGGTAGAAAGAATATGTGATTTTGAACTTAAATTCAGTCGCTCTTCGGGGAATAGTGGCGTTAAGTATTCAAAAGGCACGCGATCCCTAATTTCATCGACAGTACGGCCGTTAATGCTGCTTACTTTTAACAAAGCAAAGTATTTTTCCCCTTCTTTTGGCGGTCTTATTTGCCCTTTTACAGTATCGCCTGTTCGTAACCCAAATAGTTTAATCTGAGAGGGCGATACGTAAATATCATCGGGGCTTGCTAAGTAATTATAATCGGAAGACCTTAAAAAGCCGTAACCATCTTGCATAATTTCAAGCACCCCTTCACTTTCAATTACACCGTCAAACTCGCGAAGAGAGTTCTGTTTGCGTGTACTGTTAGCAGAATCTTGAAGTCTTTCATTTCTTCTTGGAGGCCTTCTGTCTTTGTCCCTTTCTCGGTCCTTCTCATTTACTTCTTGTGGTATTCTCTCTGTTACGGGAGGTTTGTTGTTTGCTTCTTCCTTCTGTTCTAAGGGCACTTTTTTAGGAACATTTTCAACCACAGGCTTTCTTTTGAGTCGGATTTTACTTTCCTCATTTTTGGGTTGTGTTTCTACAAAATCTGGCTTTTTTTCCTGTGTTTTTTCAAATTCTTCTTCCGAAATTTCAGTAACATTTTGACGCTTTACCCGAGATGTTCTCCCAGAATCATCCTCTTCTTTTTCCGAAGAAATTACTTTTTCTTTTACTTTTGAGAGATCTTCATCTGGCATAACTGCCTGAAAGTCAAGGATTTTATAAATGAGTTGTTTTTTAGGGAGTTTACTGTAATTCTTCATTCCCAGCTCGTCCGAAATTACTTTAAGTTCAGAAAGTAATCGGATTTCCAAATCTTCTAATGTGTACATAATAATTTTTGTGTTCTTATAAGAAGAACTTTTTAGTTTAAGGAGTTTGTGGAGCGAAGAGAAATTTGCTCCGATTGGTGAGGATTAAAAAAAATTTACTACTGTTCGATGGCAATTATAGACTGAATGATTATAAAAAACAACACTAAGCTTGAAATAAGCACGAATATTTAAAATTGGAAAGATTTCCTCCTTAAATAAATACTCTTTTGAAGAGAAGCCACTAAATTAGTGATTTACTTTGTTTAAAATTATTTCCACTGACTGTAAATGCTCGTCTATTTTATGTGCTATTAAGTAAATTTATATAATACCCATCTTTTTTATGACAAAGAACAAAAAAAAATCCATTTTAATTTTTTCCTTAGGTATACTCTTAATCTATGCTTGTGGAACCAAAACTACTAACACCAAAACTTACGAAACTTATACTCCTACTCCCGAAAGCGAAGATGCCATAGAGAGTAGTGCTGCTACAGAAATTAATACTACCAGTAGTGATAATACCAGTTTTGAAGAAGACAGTGTAAATACTGCTATCACTTTAATTGAAATGCTCGAAATTCCTGAGCTGAAAGAAAATGAAGTAGTGATATCGCATTTAGGCTACTCGGTTTCTTATAATGAAACCCACGAGCAAGCAAATTGGATAGCTTACGAGCTTACTTCGGAAGAATTAATGGGAACAGTAGAGCGCAAAGATAGATTTAAGCCCGATCCAGATGTAGCTACCGGCTCTGCAACTGTTGACGATTATAAAAAAAGTGGCTATGATAGGGGACATCTTGCTCCGGCTGCCGATATGAAATGGTCGGAAGAAGTAATGGCGGAGTCTTTTTATTTTAGCAATATGAGCCCGCAAGTCCCCGGTTTTAATAGAGGCATTTGGAAGTTACTTGAGGAGCTAGTAAGAACTTGGGCAAAGGAAGACGGCGCTTTGTATGTAGTTACAGGAGGTGTGCTGCAAGAAGGTTTGCCTACCATAGGAAAAAATGGTGTATCGGTTCCTCAATATTATTATAAAGTAGTATTAGATTATAGAGAACCAGAAATAAAAGCAATTGCCTTTTTAATACCAAATGAAAAAACAGACAAAGAAATTTCTACTTTTGTAGTGCCGATTAACCGAATCGAAGAACTCACAGGAATTAACTTTTTCCCTAAGCTCGAAGATACAATTGAAGAACAGCTCGAAAGTACTTCGGAATTTTCAATTTGGGACTAGTAAACACAGGTATCGGGTTTTTGAGCTTCCAAACAAAATAAAAAGGCTTCAACATTAAATGGTGAAGCCTTTTTTGTTATTTCCATTGTGGTTTTATACGTTGAAACGGAAATGCATTATATCGCCATCGGTAACTACGTATTCTTTCCCTTCTACATTCATTTTACCAGCGTCTTTCACTGCTACCTCAGATTTTAATGCTTCGAAATCGGCATATTTAATTACCTCTGCTCTAATGAACCCCTTTTCAAAATCGGAGTGAATTACCCCCGCCGCTTGTGGTGCTTTCCACCCTTTTTCGATTGTCCATGCTCTTACCTCTTTTTCACCCACAGTGAAATAGGTGATAAGGTCTAATAGCGCATAAGAAGCTCTAATTAATCTATTAAGGCCCGATTCTTCCAAGCCGTATTCTTCTAGGAAAAGTGCTTTCTCGTCGTCGTCTTCTAGCATGGCAATTTGCGATTCAATGCCTGCGCAAAGTGTAATTACTTGTGCATTTTCGTTGGCAACAGACGCTTTCAGGCTGTCTATATGCTTATTTCCAGTCAGAATAGAGTCTTCATCTACGTTGGCAACATATACTACAGGTTTTGCTGTAAGCAGGAATAAGTCGTAAATAATTTCTTTCTCTTCATCGGTTGCCTCAATGCTTCTCACATTTTTTCCTTGTTCAAGGTAGCCTTTATACTTCTCCAATACTTCTACCAATTTCTTTTGGTCTTTATCGCCTGTTTTAGCCATTTTAGCGGCTCTTACAATGCGTTTTTCTACCGATTCAAGGTCTTTTAATTGGAGTTCGGTATCGATGATTTCTTTATCTTCAACAGGGTTTACTTTACCTGCTACATGGACTACATTTTCGTCTTCAAAGCAACGAACAACGTGGATAATAGCATCAACTTCACGGATATTTCCTAAAAACTGATTTCCTAGCCCTTCTCCTTTGCTAGCACCTTTTACTAAGCCTGCAATATCTACAAACTCAATAACGGTAGGAATCACTTTTTGAGGATTCGCCAAGCTTTCCAAAACCTCTAAACGAGGGTCGGGCACGGTTACTACCCCAACGTTTGGCTCAATAGTACAAAACGGATAATTTGCAGCTTCTGCTTTTGCGTTAGAAATTGCATTAAATAAAGTAGATTTCCCAACATTGGGCAAACCTACAATTCCACATTTAAGACCCATATATTTACGATTTGAGTAATCTTTTTAAAATAGAGCGCAAAGATAGATAAGTTTCATAAAAATACACCCTTACTAATATTTATACTTACTTTAAATCCCAATGCCAACCCGTAGAGTCTTTAAACTGTTTTTTGAGTTTTTAAATCATCAACTGATAGCAAAAAATGAACATGGGCTGCATTCTCCCTTTCTTTTTAACCTTTATACTCAGGCACTTAACGCACCCAAAAGGTATTATGCTTTCGATGAAATAGATGCTTTAAGGGCAAAATTATTATCAAACCATAAAAAAATAGAAGTTACGGATTTTGGGGCAGGCTCACGAAAAATGTTGGGTTCGGAACGAACTATTGCAGGGATTACAAAAAACTCAGCCATCTCTACAAGGCAAGGAGAATTGTTATTTAGGTTAGTCAACTTTCTTCAGCCTACAACGGGGATTGAATTAGGCACTTCTTTGGGTTTAGGCACACTATATATGCAGTTGGGAAGCAAACAAATGGAACTTTTAACCTTTGAGGGCTGCCCCAATACCATCCAAATTGCAGAGAGCCATTTTAAAAAGTTTAATATCTCACCGAAAGTAGTACTCGGAAATATAGATGAAACCTTACCGTTGGTGCTACAAAAAAGCAAAGCAATCGACTTTGTTTATATAGACGCAAATCATAATTACCAGTCTACTATTAATTATTTTAACAAAATCCTTCCTTTGCTCCACGAAAATAGTGTAGTAATACTAGATGATATTAGGTGGTCTGAGGAAATGAAAAAGTCCTGGGAGGAAATCATTCACTTTAAAGAAGTAACCATTTCTTTAGATTTTTTCAGTTTTGGGATTTTATTTTTCAGGGAGAAACAGCCTAAGCAAAATTTTAAATTAAAGCTTTAGCTTATTAGTTAGCTTTCGGGTGGCAATTTTTTAAACTTGTAAAACAGCCTTTTTTCATATCACTATTACAACTTTATTAAACATGATGAACAAATATGCTTATCTAAAAAATTTACAACACGATTTGCCCGCAGGTCTTATTGTTTTTTTGGTAGCCGTTCCGCTTTGTTTAGGAATTGCCCTTGCTTCTGGAGCACCTCTTTTTTCTGGTATTATCGCCGCCATTTTAGGAGGAATTGTGGTGGCATCTATCAGTGGGTCGCAAATAGGAGTAAGTGGTCCGGCGGCAGGGTTAGTTGTTATAGTAGCCGATACCATCGTAAAGTTCGGAACAAACGAAGAGGGTATTTTCAGTTTAGAAGTCGGGTTTCCCATATTTCTCTCAGCAGTAGTTATAGGAGGTATTTTCCAAATTATTTTAGCTTTTTTAAAAGCAGGTATTATTGCTTATTATTTTCCAAATGGTGTAATTAAAGGAATGTTAGCTGCTATTGGAATACTTATTATTCTAAAACAAATTCCTCATGCACTTGGGCATGATATAATCCCTGAAGGCTTCGAAGCATTTATGCAAAAAGATGGCGAGAATACATTTACAGAATTAATAGTCTCGTTTCAAGATATTAACCCATTGGCAGTGTTTATCACAGTATTATCTCTTATTATCCTTGTTTTATGGGAGCAAAATTTCATAAAAAAAATCAAACTCTTTCAACTTGTACAGGGGCCACTTGTAGTAGTAATATTGGGTATTTTGATTAGCAACCTCGTTCATGGAGTAGGAATAAATGGCTTTACTTTAGATACAGACGAAATGGTAAACATCCCTTTATCGACGGAAAAAGGAGGAATCGCAAATCTTTTTCAGACACCCGACTGGAGCATGGTTTTTACATGGGACGTGATTTTAATAGGATTTACCATTGCCATAGTGGCTAGCCTTGAAACTTTACTTTGTGTAGAGGCAACAGACAAACTGGACCCAGAAAGAAATATAACACCAACTAACCGAGAACTAATCGCTCAAGGGGTTGGTAATATCGTTTCTGGTTTAATAGGAGGATTGCCAATTACCCAAGTAATTGTGAGGAGTTCAGCCAACATTCAGTCGGGAGGCAAAACAAAAGCTGCTGCGTTTATACACGGTGTTTTGATTTTGATAAGTGCCTTATCAATCCCTAATATTTTGAATATGATCCCTCTTTCAAGTTTAGCCGCCATCTTATTTATGGTTGGTTTCAAGCTTTCTACCCCTTCTTTATACAAGAGCATGTCTAAGAAAGGATGGGAACAGTTTCTCCCTTTTATAGTAACAATTTTTGGAATTATCCTCACAGACCTATTAATAGGCATTGTGATTGGGCTTGCAGTAGCCGTTTTCCTCATTTTAAGAAAGAGTTATAAAATGCCTTTCAATTTCATAAAAGAGCATGATACTAGCAATTCAATTACCATTACCCTTTCAGAAAATGTAACTTTTTTAAACAAGGCAGCTATTATGCAAGCTTTAAATCTAATTCCTAATGATAGGGAGGTAATTATAGATGCTTCAAGATCTCGCTATATACATCCCGATGTCATTGAAATCATAGAAGACTTTGAAACACATGCCAAACCTCTAAACATTAATTTAATTCTAAAAGGAAGTTTCAAAGAAGATGAAGATAATCATATTATACGACTCAAAGAGTCGATTGAACTGAACAGCAAAAAAAGCCGAAAAGCAAACTCTTATTTAAAGTCTGTTTTTACAACTTAGATACCTTGAGCAGCCGATTTTTTACAAATCTAGCAGTGTAAGCGTTGTCAAAAGTTTTAGAACATATAGGCAAACATAAAAAGTTATTTTTTTACAAAAAGAAGAAACTCAGAGAACTGAAACCTCTACAGAAAATTTAAGGAATTAGCAGTTAAAGCCTCATCGGGGCAGTATCTAAAAGATACGGGTTTTATAGGTCAGAGGTTGCACTCGACTAGAACAGAAGGAGAGACTCTTCAGTAGTTTGATTTTTGTAAACGGCAATTTGTATACCCGCAAGCTTTACATTGTGAAATCGCCAGAATGAGTTGTTGTTGCACAGTCTGTATATAGCGATTCAGCGTATAAGATTTTTTATTCCGATAAGAACAATTATATTTGCCACCTCAATTATAAATGGTAATCAGAAATACACATATTCGTGTTTCCAAATTAAACATATTATTCACTTAAATTTTATCATTATGAGATTCAGACTTCCTTTTTATCTGAGTCGCACAGAGAAAAAACTCTTTTTAGTAGTTTTTCTCTTGCTTTTAGCTGCCAGAGTTATTTATGCAATGGCATCGCCAAGTCTTTTGTTTTAGAAAACAACATTTATTGGATACCTTATAACTAAAGCCCGTTAATTCGGGCTTTTTCAATGTTTAAAATCATTAAGAAAAGTGAAACTGACATTTCCCATTCTTAGTTGTTTTCTTTATATTTTTTATCGAAGTAAGCACTTCACAATAAACCCTATCTTATGCTGAAGCGTGTTTTACAGTTAACATTCGCATCATGCAGGTGCTAATAACAGATTTTCTTAGAAAGGATAGGGGAATGTAAGGTGAAAAATCAAACTTTACA